>CALATR010000052.1 GCA_937891875.1 uncultured Pseudomonadota bacterium
GGAGCTGCGCGGTCGGCAGCGGGAGATCTCCGAGATCATCGAAATCGGGGCGGTGCGCCTGGAGGGGCCGGAGCTCGAGCCCACAGGCGAATACCAGGCGTTCGTCCAGCCCATCGCGTATCCGGAGCTCTCGGCGTTCTGCATGGAGCTCACCTCCATCCGGCAGGAGGACGTCGACTCGGCCCCGCCCTATCCGGAGGCGTGGGCGCGCTTCGCCGAGTGGATCGGCCCCGACACCGCCGAGGTCGTCATGGCCAGCTGGAGCGCCTACGACCAGCACCTCTTCGTGCGCCAGTGCCGCGAGCACGGCATCGAGGACGAGCCCGGCTGGTCGCACATCGACCTGAAGGCCGAGTTCGGACGGTGGATCTTCGGGGTCGCCGGGGTGCGCAAGCGGTTCCGCCTGTCCGCCGCGCTCGACCGTGCCGGGATCGACGTCAGCGGCACCGCCCACCGCGCCCTCGACGACGCGCGAAACACCGCGAAGCTCCTGCGCTACATCCGGGAGCCCGAGCACGCGTGCGACCTGACCAAGCACGCGCTCAAGGTGATGGCCGAGCGCGACCCTCGGCCCACCCACATCGGCCACCTGCGCGAGCTGCTGCCCGACCCCAAGGCGTGGTTTCCCCGCGTCCGCCACGAGGCCCTGCGCATGGGCCTGGCTGCGGATCTGGGCGGCGGGCGCGGTCTGGTGCTGACCGCCTACGGTCACCAGGTGCTCCCGGCGCTCCAGCTGGACGCCCTCGGTCCGCCGACCGACCCGGAGGGGGCGACATAGACCCCCCGCGCGTGCGATCCTCTCGCCCGGAGACCTCATGCGCCTGCTGCTGCCCCTCATCCTGCTCGCCGCCTGTTCGGAGACCCTCCCCGAGCCCTCCGCCGTGCTGCTCGACCCCGAGGCCACCGACCTCGGCGTGCTCTTCCCGACCCAGGGCGGTGAGTCCAAGGTGGTCGTGGCCGACATCCGCGGTCGCGCGTCCGCCCCGATCCTGCAGTCGATCGAGGTCTCCGGCGCCGGGGCCGAGTGGGTGACCGTCCGCCCGATCGTGCCGGTTCCGACGCCCTTGTCCGATCCGATCCCGGTGGAGCTGGAGGCGCGGATCCCGGAGCAGGGCGCCGAGTCGGGCGCGTACACGGTCGACCTCCTCATCCGCGGCGTCGACGGAGAGGAGCCCTTCGAGCTCTCCGGTCGGCTGACCTTCGACGTGGGCCTGTGCGACCAGGACGCCGACACCTACCGGCGGCCCGAGTGCGGCGGCAACGACTGCGACGACGAGGACCCCACGGTCAACCCCGACAGCCCCGAGACCTGCAACGGCGTCGACGACGACTGCAACGGGCTGGTCGACGACGCGGACGACGGTGACGGGGACGGCGCCAACATCTGCCTCGACTGCAACGACCTCGACCCGCTGATCCGGCCGGGCGCTCCAGAGCGCTGCAATGGCCTCGACGACAACTGCGATGGCGAGCTGGGACCGCGGGAGACCGACTCCGACAACGACGGCTTCTTCATCTGCTCCGGCGACTGCAACGACCGGGACAACCGGGTCTTTCCGGGAGCCCTGGAGCGCTGCAACGGCATCGACGACGACTGCGACGGCCTCACCGACGATCGCGAGGATCAGGACGGCGACAGCTTCTCGGTGTGCGAGGACTGCAACGACCGCGACCGCGCGATCTACCCGGGCGCGCCCGAGCGCTGCAATGGTCTCGACGACGACTGCGACGGTGAGCTGCCCGCGTCCGAGGCCGATGCGGACGGCGACGGCGTGGCGGTGTGCGACCTCGACTGCGACGACAGCGATGCCGGGGTGTTCCCGGGCGCCATGGAGGCGTGCAACGGCCTCGACGACGACTGTGACGAGGACATCGACGAGGCGGGCGCCTGCCCGTGCGACCGGGTCGTCGACGACGGCGACGTCTACCTCTTCTGCACCAGCGGTCGCGACTGGCCGACCGCCCAGCGCCGCTGCGCCGGCTGGAACTACCACCTGCTGACCATCGACGACTCCGCCGAGGACGAGTTCGCCTTCGCCGAGATCCGCGATCTGGACGCCAGCCGTCGCTGGTGGATGGGGTACAACGACCGCCGCCGCGAGGGGGTGTGGGAGTGGGAGGACGGCACCCCGTCCGGCTACGAGAACTGGGGCGGCGGCGAGCCCAACGACACCGGCGCCGGCGAGGACTGCGGCCAGCTCAACCGCTATACCGACGGCGGCTGGAACGACGAGCCCTGCGCCAACAGCCTGCCCTTCGTGTGCGAGCTGGACTAGGGCGGGTCACGGGCCGGAGAATCCACCCACGAATCCACGCGGATTTTCGGGATCTACATGCTCTGAAGCGGATAGAATCCACCCATGGATCCATCCGCTCGCCCACTCCGTGACTGGCTCGCCCGCGCCGGCCCCACCCGCGCCTCGGCGCTGAGGGCGGCGTTCGGCCTGTCGCAGAGCACGTTCCAGCGCCGGATCGCGTCGCTGGCGGATGACCTGCTGGTGGTCGGTCGGGCGCGGGCGACCACCTACGCCCTGCGGCGCGAGGTGGAGGGTCTGCGCACGCCCGTGCACGTGTTCGAAGGCCGACCCGAAGGCACGGTGCGGCGCGCGCTGACCCTGCACCCGGTGGAGCCCATGGGGTGCTGGGTCGAGTCCCACTGTGCAGACGTCCCATCCGACTTCCACGAGACGGATCCCCGTCGACCCAGCGCGGATCCTGCGGTCGATCTTCCCTGGTTCCTCCTCGATCTCAAGCCGGTCGGCTACCTCGGTCGGTCCTGGGCCCGCGCGCACCCGGACCTCGGCTTCGGGCCCGATCCCAGCCGCTGGTCGGGCGATGCCGTGCTCCGCTACGCCGCGCTCCACGGGGTCGACGGACCGGGTGCGTTCCTGATCGGCGAAGCGGCCCGGGATCGGGTGCTGGAGGGGGCACTCAGCCGTGCAGAGATTGACCGCAGGGCGGTGTGTTCGGCGTTCCCGGAACTCGTCCAGCGGGCCCATGAAGGCTGGCGGGGAAGCTCCACTCCGGGCGGGGAGCAGCCCAAGTTCGCCGTGACCCTCCGCGATGCGGACAGTGAGCGTCCCTGCCTGGTGAAGTTCTCGCCGCCCCGGACCGGTGAGGTCGGCGCGCGCTGGGCGGACCTCCTCCTGGTCGAGCACCTGGTCCACGAGCTGCTCGCGGAGCTCGGCGTGTCGGCGTCTCGCTCCTTCGTCGTGGACGACAGCACCCGACGGCACCTGGTGGTCGAGCGCTTCGATCGGAGCGGTGCCCACGGGCGGGTCGGGGTGTGCTCGCTGGCCTCCCTGGACGTGCATGGGGTGGCGGGGGAGCTGCGAAGCTGGAGTGCCGGCGTGGGCGCGCTCGAGGTCCCGGTTCCGGACGGGGCGCTCGACCAGGTCGCCTGGCTCGAGGCGTTTGGACACGCCATCGCGAACTCGGACATGCACCCGGGAAACCTGGCGTTCATCCTGGATGGGGCGAGGGTTCTCGGGCTGGCTCCGGTCTACGACATGCTGCCGATGTTCCACGCGCCCCGCTTCGGCGAGGTGCTCGACGCGGTCTACGATCCGGCGGCCGTGTGGGATCGCTGGCCCCCCGGCGCTCGCGACGCCGCCCGGGAGCTGTGGTCGCGGGTGATCGCCGAGCCTCGCGTCTCGGACCGCTACCGCGAGCTGGCCAGGCGGCAGGCCGCCGTCCTGGGCTAGGGTTGCGCCCGGGAGGTCCCGTTGTCCCAGCCCTTCGAAGCGCCAGGCCGCGCCGCACCCATCGAGCCCGACGAGGATGACCTCCTGGTCGGCAATCAGGTGGGGGAGAGGGCCATGCGCACGGTCGGGCTCGCGACCGCCGTGGGCATCGGCAGCCTGATCGCGTCGGGCGTGCCTTGCGTCGTGTGGGTGCTCCCCGTGTTCGCCTACGCGGTCGTCAGCATCGGACCGATGATCGGCGGCGCGGTGGCGGTGGCCGGGGCGGGCATGGCGGTGAACACCGTGATGGGATCCGGGCAGGAGCCTGGGGTGCGCGCGGTGCTCCACAAGCGCATGCCCATGGTCGTGGGCCTGGCCGCGGTCGCCATCGCGACGGGGCTCGTGGGCGCGCTGATCGGCCTCACCTCGGTGGTGCTGATGACCCCGGGCAGCGCGCTGCGGTAGCCACCCGGACGGATCCGCCGGGCGTCCGACCTACTTCAGCAGCCCGTCGACCCGCAGCTTCTCGACGATGCGCTCGGCGGTGGCCTCGAGCGCGCCCTCGTCGGCGTCCCCGGCGGACAGCGTCGCGACGCGGTCGGCGTTGCCGCCGGTGAGCACGGCGATGAGTCCGGCTGCGGCGAGGGCGCTGGCGACCTTGTTGTCCTCGGCCACGGCGGGCAGTGCGCCCAGGTCGAACAGGCGGCGCTCGACCGCCCAGGCCACCCGGTGGCGCTCCTCGTCGGACAGGCCGCGCAGGCCCAGCACGGTGCCCCCATGGCCGAGACGCAGGCGACGCTCGGCGGTGGAGACCTGGGTGCCGTCGGTCGCCTCGCCGGTCGCGGCCTTGGCCCGATCGGTCGGACCGATCAGCATGCCGGCGGCGACGGTGTTGTTGGACAGCGAGTCGATGAGGATGAACGCGCCCGTCTGCCGGTTGTCGGCGTAGGGGTCGAAGCACAGGTCCGCGTGCACGGCGAGGTGCACGAGGCCGATGTCGTTGAGCTGCAGCGCGTCGACCTCGGGGTGCTCCTGGAGCGTCGTCAGCTCCATGCGCCAGGCGACCTCGGCGACCGAGGTGCGCACGGTGCGGGTCGTGTGCTTGAGCAGGTAGGTCTTGCCCGGATCCAGGGCGGTCTCGCTCATCCACACGACCATCGCGTCCACGTCGCGGGCGCGCATCGGCTGCCGGCGGGTGGGCACGATCAGGTCGCCGCGGGAGATGTCGATCTCGTCCGACAGGCGCAGCACGATGGACATGGGCGCGAACGCCTCGTCCAGCTCGCCCTCGTAGGTGTCGATGTGGGTGACGCGGGTGGTCTTGCCGCTGGGCAGGACCGTGATCTCGTCACCGACCCGCACGATGCCCGACGCGATCTGCCCGGCGAACCCGCGGTAGTGCAGGTCGGGGCGGATGACGTACTGCACCGGGAAGCGGAACTCGGACAGGTTCGTGTCGTGCTTGATCTCGACGGTCTCGAGGAACTGCAGCACGGTCGGGCCCGTGTACCAGGGCATCTTGTCGCTGCCCTCGTCCACGATGTTCACGCCGAAGAGCGCCGAGATGGGCACGAAGTCGACGGTCTTGAAGGACAGCTCGCCGGTGAATGCGGCGAACTCCTTGACGATGGCGTCGTACTCGGCCTGATCGTAGTCGACCAGGTCCATCTTGTTCACGCACACGAGCAGGTGCGGGATGCCGAGCAGGTGGGCGATGAAGCCGTGGCGGCGGGACTGCTCCAGCACGCCGAGCCGCGCGTCGATCAGGATCAACGCCACGTTTGCCGTGGACGCGCCCGTCGCCATGTTGCGCGTGTACTGCACGTGGCCGGGGGTGTCGGCGATGATGAACTTGCGCCGGGGCGTACTGAAGTAGCGGTAGGCGACATCGATGGTGATGCCCTGCTCGCGCTCGGCGCGCAGGCCGTCGGTGAGCCGGGCGAAGTCGATGGCGGTCTCGCCGGTGGACGCGGTGGTGGTCGCGTCCTTGAGCTGGTCGTCGTAGACGCCCTTGCTGTCGTGGAGCAGCCGGCCGATGAGCGTGGACTTGCCGTCGTCGACCGAGCCCACGGTGGTGAAGCGCAGCAGCTCCTTCTGGAGGTTCTGCTCCAGGAAGGCGTCGATGTCGGTCTCGATCAGCTCGCGCTCGCGCTGGGCGGAGCCATCGCCGGTGTCGATGATGCGGGTCATCTAGAAGTACCCCTCGCGCTTCTTCTTCTCCATGGAGCCGTCCTCGTCGAAGTCGATGAGGCGGTTCTGCCGCTCGGAGAGGCGCGTCAGCATCATCTCGCGGATGATGTCGGGAATGGTGCGGGCGCTGGAGTGCACAGCGCCGGTGAGCGGGTAGCAGCCCAGCGTGCGGAACCGGATGGTCTCGTGCCGGATCTCCTGCCCCTCGGGGATGGGCATGCGGTCGTCATCGACCATGATGGTCGCGCCCTGGTAGGTGACGACGGGACGCTCGGCCGCGAAGTAGAGCGGTACGACCGGGATGTTCTCCAGGTGGACGTACTGCCAGATGTCGAGCTCGGTCCAGTTGGACATCGGGAAGACCCGCACGCTCTGACCCTTGCGGATCCGGCCGTTGTACAGGTTCCACAGCTCAGGGCGCTGGTTCTTCGGGTCCCACTGGTGGAACTCGTCGCGGAAGCTGAAGATCCGCTCCTTGGCGCGGGACTTCTCCTCCTCGCGCCGGGCGCCGCCGAAGGCCGCGTCGAACTTGTACTTGTCCAGCGCCTGCTTGAGGCCCTGGGTCTTCATGACGTCGGTGTGCACCTGGGAGCCGGCCGAGAACGGGTCGATGCCCGCGTCGACGCCCTCCTGGTTCGTGTGCACGATGAGCCGGATGTTGTTCTCCCGGGCAAAGCGCTCCCGGAAGGCGTACATCTGCTGGAACTTCCAGGTCGTGTCGACGTGCAGGAAGGGGAACGGCACCGGTCCGGGGGCGAACGCCTTGATGACGAGGCGTGCCAGGACGGAGCTGTCCTTGCCGATCGAGTAGAGCACCACCGGGTTGTCGAACTCGGCGGCGGCCTCCCGGATGATGTGGATGGCCTCGGCCTCGAGCAGGCGAAGGTGCGACAGGGTGTGGCGGTCGAGCGCGGGGGACACGGCGCGGCCTCCGTGGTGTGGTCGCCCCGACTAACGGACCCGCGGACATCGGCACACGTCCTGACGCAACGTCAGGTCACAATCCGGCGAAGCCTTGCCTCAGCCGAAGACGCCGAACAGGTACAGGGCGAGCATGACTGCCGCGCCGACGAGGCCGGTGCCAGCGACCAGGGCGAGCCAGGGGACCCGCCCTCCGAGCGACTCCTCCTCCTCCTCGGCAGCCAAGGCCGGGGCCTCGCCATCAGGGAGGGAGTTCGGGGTCTTTCGGGAGAGCGGCGGCATCGCCGGGGCCGCCTGCGGGGCCTCCGGCGTCGACATCAGGCTGGCGGCCTCGCGCTCCGTGGCCGCGGTGCCGGGGGTGCCGCCCTCCTCGGCGTCGTCGTCATCGCCCTCGATGAACGTCTCGGCCTCGGCGAGGTCCACCGCGGCGCGAGGCACGGGCATCGGCAGACCGGGAAGGCTGCGCGAGCCTCCGTCCCCGATGGTCTCGACCTTCTCGACGGCGGCGCCGATCGCCCGGGCTCCGTCGGGAGCGGTCGGGGCGTCCTCGTACTCCTCGTCGTCCGCGGGGGTCGGAGGCTTCCACGCCGGCACGTGCGCGCGGGGGACCGGCGTAGTCTCGAGGGGCCGCACGGCGGTCTTGGGGGACGGCGGCGGGATCGGGAGCACCAGGGAGCGCTCGCGGAGCTGACTGCCGATGGGCACCGGAGTGGCGGTCACCATGGGCGGGCCGATGGACGGGCCGCCACCCTCCAGCTGGTGGGCGATGTCCTCGAGCCGGGCCGCGATGTCCGCGAGGTCGGTCGGACGCTCGCTGCGGTCGGGGTCCATCAGGTTCGCGACGATGCCGTCGAGCGCGGCCGGCAGCTTGCGGCGCACCTGCGTGGACAGCAAGGGGAGGGGCTCGGGCAGGCCGCCGGACAGCGTGTCCAGGGCATCGGCCTCGATCGGTGCTTTTCCGGCGATCGCGTGCCACATCAGCGCGCCGATGGAGAACGCATCGTCCGCCATCAGGTGACCGTCGCCGACCCGGCGCCAGGGGGCCCACGCGGTGGAGGGCGTCTCGTCGAGGCCATGGCGCCAGGCCCACCACATCGGCAGGATCTTCGCCTCCGGGTGGCCGTCCGGGCCCTCGTCGACGAGCACGTGCTCCGGCGTGAGCGGGCCGTAGGCGCCGACGGAGTCGTGCATGGCCTGGAGTGCCCTGGCCAGCTGGGCGCCGATCCGCACCGCGTCGGGCAGCTGCGGCGGACGCATGGCCAGGATGCTGGCGAAGGAGGTGGCACCGGTGGCCGGCGTGACCAGCACCAGGCGACCGTCGGGCAGGCGACCCGACATGAGGAGCTGCAGCACGCCCGGGTGGCGGATGCGGCGGCGACCCTCGAGATCCGACTGCACGTCGGCGAACGTCACGCCCTCGGGCGGGCGGACGACGTAGACCAGGACCTTGCTCTGACCCTCCACCGGCTCGGCGCGCAGCACGTTGCACGCCTCGCCCACCGACGCGATCGCACTGGGTACCCAGGCGTCCAACAGGCGCTCGCCCAGGAGCGCTTCCGCGCCGGCGTGCCCGTCAATGTCGATGGAGTCGTGGGTCATGGAATGAAAACCCCTGGGTTCCAAGAGACAACCTGCATCGCAGATTGGCATATCTGGGTCGTCCCGTCAGCCCCGTTGAAGATCCGCGGGGGCGTCCCGGACAAACCGGACCAAACCTATCCCCCTTGCTCGGAGCGGGGGCGGGCGGGGGCGGGCCCGGGCTCCTCGGTGCGGGGTGTGGACGCCTCCCTGATCGGGCTGGTTTCGAGGTTCTTGACGTCCTTTCTAGCCACATCGCCGACCAGGTACAGGGGTCTTGCACGCACCTCGTCGTGGATGCGTCCGATGTACTCACCGATGATGCCGAGACAGACGAGCTGGACGCTGCCGACGAGCAGGATGGCGACAATCGTCGAAGCCCAGCCTAGAAGCGGCTGATCAGCGGTCAGCTTCACCCACACCGCCCAGCCCGCGTAGCCGACGCAGGCGAGGGCGGTCAGGGCGCCGAGGAGGGTGGCGAGGCGCAGAGGGACCTTGGAGAAGGCGAAGATGGCGTCGAAGGCCAGCGCGGCCATGCGACCGGTCGAGTAGGTGCTGCGTCCGGCGAAGCGGGGATCGCGCTGGTAGGTCACGGCGGCCTGGCGGAAGCCGACCCAGCGAGCCATGCCGCGCACGAAGCGGTGCTGCTCGCGCAGGCGGACCAGCGCGTCGGCGGCGCGGCGGGAGAGCAGCCTGAAGTCCCCGGTGTCGACGGGCAGGTCCAGGGGCGTGAGCGCGCGCATCAGCCGGTAGAACGCCCAGGCGGTGCCGCGCTTGAACACCGACTCGCCGCGACGCTGCTCGCGCACGCCGTAGACGACGTCGAAGCCGGCGCGCCACTGGGCGAGCAGCGCCGGGATGACCTCCGGGGGATCCTGGAGGTCGGCGTCCATGATGACGATCGCGTCACCGTGGGCATGATCGACCCCGGCGGTCAGGGCGAGCTGGTGGCCGAAGTTGCGGGAGAGGCCCAGCACGACGACGCGGGGGTCGCGCTCGTGGAGCGCCAGCAGGATGCCGCGGGAGCGATCGGTGCTGCCGTCGTCGACGAAGACGAGCTCGAAGTCTTCCTCGGGCTCGAGCACCTCGATCAGGCGCCGGTAGAGCTCGGACAGGGTGTCCTGCTCGTTGAAGACCGGCACGACGACCGAGATCACCCCGCGGTCCCGGCGAGCAGGGCGATGAGCCCTTGGGGATCGTCGACGTGCACCCAGTGGCCGGCCTCGGGGAGCACGTGCAGGTGCACGCCCGGCGCGGCCTCCTCGGCGTAGCGGCGGATCACCTCGTCGGGCCAGCGATCGCTGCGACCGGCGCGCACCACGTGGACCGGAAGGGGTGGGTCGCGCAGCACGGGCCACAGGTCGAGCTGCCAGTAGTCGGCGATCATCGCGTCGATGGCGTCCAGATCGAAGACCCAGGCAAAGCCGTCCCCGTCGGGGGTGCGATCCAGGTTGGTGGTGAGCCAGCGAGCCAGGGACTGGGAGAAGCCCTGCCCGGTCAGGTGGGTCACCAGATCCTCGCGCGACGCGAGAGGCAGGGGCACCGAGCGCAGGGCTCGCAGCACCAGGGCGACCTCGTTGTCGGGCTCGGGCTCGGCGGCGTCGGAGCGCGAGTCGAGCACCCATGCCGCGTCCATGCCGGACGGGTGGCGCTGGGCGTAGCGAAGGGCGACCTTGCCCCCGAACGAGTGGCCGATCACGACGTTTGGAGGCCCATGTTCAGCGTGCAGGGCCAGCAGGTCGTCCGCCGCCGAGGTCACCGTGTGCGGCGGCGGTGCGCCCTGGCTGTCACCGTGGTTGCGCAGATCGACCAGCACGTAGGCCGTGTCCGGGGTCTGCTCCGCGAGTCGCCGGCACAGGGTGCGCCAGTTGCGTCCGCTGCCGAGGATGCCGTGCAGGACGTACGCGACCCGGGTGGGCGTGGCCCCCTTGGCCGTCACGACGCTGGTCGCGGGAACGAAGCTCACGAGGCGTCTCCCGACTCCAGGGACAGGGCCTCGTCGAACGCGTCCCAGGCGGAGTCGACCAGCTCGTCCGGCACGTCGCCGAGCGCGCGTGCTCCCAGCTCGTCCGTGACCACGGCCCGCACCCAGGCGTCCATGTCGTCGTGCTCGTCGTCGAACGCGTCCTCCGGCGCGACCAGCACCAGCTCGACGCCCTCGATCGTGTGGTGGGCGACAGCGACCACGTCGACGGACGTGCCGTCCTCGTCGGTCATGGTGAAGCGCTCGAGGTGGGGATTGGCGGGCAAGGGACCTCCGTGGGGGGCGGTGGTCCTATCCGGTGGGGGAGCACCGGAC
>CALATR010000053.1 GCA_937891875.1 uncultured Pseudomonadota bacterium
CGCTCTCCCCTCCCCCGGCGAGCTCGTAGGCGGCGCGCTCGATCGCGTCCTGGAAGCGGTAGCCGGCGAGCGGGTCGTCCCCGGGGTAGTCGCTCGGGTTGACCTCGACGATGACCGCACTGTTGGCCCAGAAGGCCCGGCGAGCGGAGAAGCTCATGCCGTTGACGACCACCCGCTCGGGCTGGTTGGCGGCGGGCACGACGACGCCGCCCGGACACATGCAGAAGGTGTGGACCTTGCGCTTGCCAGCGGGTGCATCGGTCAGCCGGTAGGAGGCGGCGGGCAGGTCTCCGCGATCGTCGTTTCCGTACTGGGCGCGATCGATGAGGGCCTGGGGGTGCTCGACCCGCGCCCCGACCGCGATGCTCCGAGCCTCCGCCACCGCACCGACCTCGACCAGCCGGGTCCCGGTGTCCCGGGCGCTGTGCCCCGCCGCGACGATCACCGGCGCGCGGTGGATCTCCTCCCCCGAGGCCAGCCGGATCCCCTCGATCCGACCGCCCGCCACGAGGAAGTCCTCGACGATGCTGTGGTAGCGGACCTCGACCCCCAGCTCCTCGAGGCGCTGGCGAAAGACGGGGAGCAACGCCCGGACCTTGTCGGTGCCGAGGTGCGCCCAGGCCTCCTGGAGGATGCCGGGATCCGCACCGAAGTCGACCAGGCGGCGGAAGACGAACCCGAGCTCGCCGTCGCGGCGCCGGGTGTAGATCTTCCCGTCGCTGAACGTGCCGGCGCCACCCTCCCCGAAGACGATGTTGTTGTCGGGGTCGAGCTCGGCCTTGCGCCGCCAGTGGGCGTTGACCGCCTTGACGCGGTCGGGGGTGGGGCCGCCCCGCTCGATGAGCATGACGTCGGCGCCTGCCTCGGCGAGGTAGAGCGCGGCGAACAGGCCGGCAGGCCCAGCGCCGACGATCACCGGCCGGACGCCAGGGGGCCAGGGACGGCGCTCGGGTCCGCGCGCGTCGAGGCCGTAGCGACCGGCGTCCCTGGGGATCCACCGGCGGACCGAGGGCAGGCCCTTGGCCAGCACCGCATCCTCGTCGTCGACCTCGACCCGGTACACCGCCTTCCAGGTCTGCTTGCGGTGGCGCGCGTCGAGGCTCTTCTTCACGAGCTGCACGTCGGTGACGGCACTCACGGCTACACCGAGCCGCTCCGAGAGCGACCGCCGCGGATCACCCTCGTCACCGGGCCAGTCGAGGTTGGACACGAGCAGGGCCAAGCACACCTCCGATCGCCCCTATAACGACGTCGTGGACGGCGGCAGCGTCGGTTGACCGGACCCCGGTCCGGGTTACGGCTCCTCCCCCTGCTGACCCGAGGACTCCATGGCTCTCCGCATCGCCATCAACGGCTTTGGCCGCATCGGACGGAACGTCCTGCGCGCCGCCTGGGACCGGGACGACATCGAGTTCGTCCACATCAACGACCTCACCTCGGACGAGATGCTGGCGTACCTCCTGCGCCGCGACACGGTCCATGGCACCTGGCCCCACGACGTCGAGGCCGTGGACGGCGGCCTCGCCATCGACGGCAAGGTCATCCCCACCTCCTCCGAGCGCGATCCGGCGAAGCTGCCCTGGGGCGAGCGCGAGGTCGACGTGGTGCTGGAGTGCACCGGCGTCTTCACCAACGGCGCCAAGGCCAAGGCCCACCTGGACGCGGGCGCCCGCAAGGTCGTCCTGTCCGCGCCGGGCACCAACGTCGACGGCACCTTCGTCGTGGGCGTGAACGACGACCAGCTGGACACGTCGGCCCACAACATCGTCTCCAACGCCTCGTGCACCACCAACTGCCTCGCCCCGGCGGTCAAGGTCCTGCACGACCTGGTCGGCGTGAAGTCGGGCTTCATGACCACGGTCCACAGCTACACGATGGACCAGAACCTGCTCGACGCCCCCCACCCCAAGGGCAAGTTCCGTCGCGCTCGTGCTGCTGCCCAGAACATGGTGCCGACGTCCACCGGCGCCGCGACCGCCATCGGTCTCGTCATGCCCGAGCTCAACGGCAAGCTCGAGGGCATGGCCATCCGCGTGCCCACCCCGAACGTCTCCTTGGTCGACCTGGTGGTCGAGGTGGGCCGCACGACCTCGAAGGAGGAGCTCAACGCCGCCTTCGAGTCCGCCGCCCGCGGTGCGCTCGCGGGGGTGCTGGCCACCAGCACCGACCACCTGGTGTCCTCTGACCTCATCGGCAACGCACACAGCTCCATCGTGGACCTGCCGCTCACCAAGGTCTCCGGCAACCTGGTCAAGATCCTCACCTGGTACGACAACGAGTGGGGCTTCTCGAACCGCATGATCGACCTCGCGGTCAAGATCGGGAGCTGATGTGAGCGCGCCGAAGGCCCGGGGCCTCGACCAGCTCGACCTGTCGTCCGCACGCACCGCCCTGGTGCGGGTGGACTTCAACGTCCCGCTCGACGACGAAGGCAACATCACCGACGACACCCGCGTGCGTGCCGCCCTGCCCACCATCGCGTGGCTGCGGGAGCGCGGCCTCAAGCTCGTGCTGTGCAGCCACCTCGGCCGGCCCAAGGGTCAGCGCAACCCGCGCCTGTCCCTGCTGCCCGCGGCGGCGCGCCTGGCGGAGCTCCTCGACGGCGAGGTCGTGTTCGCCCACGATACCGTTGGCGACGAGGTCGTGCAGCTGGTGCAGGAGCAGGCGGAGGGCACGGTCATCGTGATCGAGAACCTGCGCTTCGATCCGCGCGAGAAGGCCGGCGACGACGAGTTTGCCCGCGAGCTGGCCCGGCTCGGCGACGTGTTCGTCAACGACGCGTTCGGCGCGATGCACCGTGCCCATGCCAGCATCACCGGCGTGCCGAAGCACCTGCCGTCGGCCGCAGGCCTCCTGGTCCAGGCCGAGCTC
>CALATR010000054.1 GCA_937891875.1 uncultured Pseudomonadota bacterium
CACCTCCACGCCGCCCTCCCGTCCCACCGACCGGGTGCCCCCGCCTTCGCGCTACTACCCTGGAGGAACCTCCGATCTAGAGGATCCGGTTCGCGTGGGTCTCTGCGCAGACCTCTGTGCCTCTGAGCCTCTGTGCCGAGCGGTCTCCGCCAGAACGCACCTCCCGAGCGGTCTCCGCCAGAACGCACCCGGTCTCTACAACCCCCACCGCTCCACCAGATACCGCTCGACGTCCTCGATCTCCCCGGCGCCGAGCTCCCCTCCGAACAGCAACAGCTCATCGAGATCCGCCCGGTACGAGGCCGTGATCCCCGCAGGGCGCCCTCCCAGTACCAGCGGGGATCCGGGGATGTCGGACGGGGCTCCTGGCGGGCGCCACGAGCCCTCTCCGGTGATGGCACCCTGCTCGGGGGCGGTGATCTGGGCGGTCTGGGTGCCGGACTCGCGGAAGGTGTAGTTGACGCCGTCGTAGATGAAGGTGTTCTGCTGCTGGCCGGCGCTGGCGGCGGCGGGCTCCTGGCGGGACCACTGCCAGACGCCGGGGCTGCCGGTCTCGATGGCGGCCTGGAAGCGGTCCTCCCAGTAGGCGAACTCGTAGGCGCGCTCCTTGTTCAGCACGTAGTTCGGGAGCTTGTTCGTGCCGTTTGCGTCGACGTCGTCCGGCGCGTCCACCAGGGCGAGCACGAGGTCGGTGCCGTCGATCTCGAGCGCGTCGGACGTGGGCGTGAACAGCACCGCCCCGCCGCGGAAGTCGATGGCGGTGAGGTCGCCGTGGGTCACGAGCTTGGGGGCCGGGCCGACGTTGGGCTCGTACTGCAGGACGTGGGCGTGGGAGCTGCGGTCGCGCACGCACTGCACGGCATCTCCGGGCTCGGCGCGGGTCGTGCAGCTCGCGTCCTTGAAGACGTCCGGGCTGGCGGCGTCGATCCACAGCACCAGGCCGGGCAGGTCTGCGGGGGAGAAGGTCTCGCCGACCTCGACGCTGACGGGCTCCGATGCCTCTCCCTGCCAGGTGGCGCGCACGTGGGCGATCAGGGCGGTGTCCGCGGGGAGCAGCTCGTCGAGCACGCCGTCGAAGGAGGTGCTGGACACGGCCATCCAGTCGAGGGTGTCCGCGGCGGCGCCGTCCGCGCCCACGGCGACCTCGTAGCCGTCGGCGCAGCCATCGCCGGGCGCGGACCAGGTCAGCGCCGGGATGCTGCGGGGGAACGCCCTCTCGTCCAGGGCGTCGAGGCCGGTCGGGGAGCCAGGCGCGGTGCAGGCCGCCGCGGTGTCGGAGTCGGTGTCGTCCGAGGGATCGGTGGGCGAGCCACAGGCGACGAGGGCGAGGAGCAAAGCAACGGGCACGCGGGACATGGGAACCTCCGCTCTTGCACCTAGGACGCGCCTTTCGGCGAGGGGCCCTTCAGGGATCTCTCAACCTCGATACAAGCTGCCACGCGAGGAGATCCAGGGACCGGTAGACCCTGGGTGGAGGATGTGATGCGCACCCATGCCTTGATCCTGCTGCTCGGTCTCTCGGGATGCTGGCCCTACATCAGCGCGCCCTACGACGCCGACGCGGACACGGACACCGACTCGGACATCGACACCGACTCGGACACGGACTCCGACACGGACACGGACACGGACACGGACACGGACAC
>CALATR010000055.1 GCA_937891875.1 uncultured Pseudomonadota bacterium
ACCGAGGCCGCCCGGGAGATCGAGCGGCTGACCCGCGCGAGCGCCAAGTCGATGGACGTCGCGCTGCTCACGTTAGAACTCGCGAACTCCGCCTACGACCTCATGAATGGCCGAGAGGCCGCAGATCAGCGGGAACTGCTGGAAGTCGTCGTATCGAACTCGTACCTGACGGGGGACACGCTCGAAGTCGAGTTCCGGAAGCCGTATTCCTTCCTGGCGAATCGAGATGACCCACCAAAGAAGACAACCCCCTCCGGAGGTGAATCCGGAGGGGGTTGTACAGAATGGTCGGGGCCTCCGGAATCGAACCGGAGACAGAAGCCTGCATGATGCATGCAGGCAAAATGGTACCTTTGCGGGCCACGGAAAGTGGGTCGCGATGATGGTGGATGATGACGGTGGAAACGAAAAAACCCCTGTGGCCGACGGGCCGCAGGGGTCTGGGTACACATCGGTGAAGATGGTGAGCCCTAGACCCTCCGCACGCCAGGCATGCCAGGACGGATCCCGTCGAACACGCGGAAGTCACGACCAGGGAGGGTCGAGAATTCGGCTTCGAACCGCAATCTGTGCTGGGGGTTGGACGGCGACACGAGGTCTCCAGGAGGGGGTGCGCGGGCTCGCGCGTTTGGAACGTCCGAGGCTTATGGTGAACCCTGCAAGGGTGCAAGGAAAAAGCGTGCGGAGTCTTCCCGCGTGCGCCCCGGTCTGGCAGGATGGGCGCGGGAGGGGTGGATGACGGCGTTGCTCGCAGGTTGGCTGACGGTGGTCGCGTTGGCGGCAGGTCCGGGCGAGGCGGACGAGGCGCACTACGTCGATCCCCTCGCCCGAGCCGAGGTGCGGGCCTCCAAGACGGACATCCGCTCGCTGGCCGATGATCTGGCCGTGATCCGCGACGCGCTGGACGGTGCGCGCGACGATCTGACCGCCTGCCAGCGCGACGGCCTGTACCGGGATCGGTCCACGACCCAGCTGGTGGCGGATGTGGAGTACCGGCGCAGCGGGGGGGCGAGGAAGCACAAGCTCTTGCAGTCCACCGGTTCCCTGGACCTCGACCACTGCGTGCTGTCCGTGCTCGACCGGCTCGAGGTCCGCCTGCGCTTCCGCATGCCGGTGCGCGTCGAGGTCGACCTGCCCCAGCCGCCGGACGAGGACGACGAGCTGACGCCGCTGTGGCACGAGGTCAACCGCTTCGAGCTCGACAATGGCCTGGTGGTCATGCACCTGCCGCGGCCGGGCCGGGACGCCCGCCTGCGCCTGGTCATCGGCGCGGGCTCCATGGACGAGGGCGAAGGCGAGTACGGGATCGCCCACTTCGTCGAGCACATGGTCTTCCGCGGCAGCGAGGAGGCCGGCGACATGGTGTTCCAGCTGGACGGAGGTGACGCCGCCGCCCACGGCAATGCCTACACCAGCCACGACGCGACGGTCTATGTCATCCAGAGCACCGAGGACGAGCCCACGGACGTGCAGCTGGGGCTCATCCGGCAGTGGCTGTCGGGTGGGGTCGGCTTCGAAGGCGAGGTCGCCGAGATCGAGCGCAAGGTGGTGCTCGAGGAGTGGCGGCGTCGGGCCGCGCGGTCGGAGATCTGGGCCGACTGGTGGGCGATCGACGACGGGGACCCGCGCTGGTCCGAGAACTGGGTGATCGGCACCGAGGAGTCGCTGGAGAACTTCGAGATGTCCGCTGCAGAGGCGTTCTATCACCGGTTCTACCGACCGGACAACGCCACGCTCATCATCGTGGGCGGCTGGGAGCGCGGAGAGATGGAGCGCCGGGTTCGCGACGCCCTCGAGGGGGTCGCGCGTCCTGACACGCCCCCGCCCCAGCGCGACCTGAGCTTTCAGTGGCCGGAGGAGGACCGCTATGCGGTGGTCGCGGCTCCCGGCCAGGAGCTGTCCGTCCGCGTCAACGTCTTCACCCCCCAGCTACCTCGGCCCACCCACGCCTACGCCCGCCAGCACCTGCTGGATGTCCTGGTCGACTACCTCGTGTACGACCACTTCGTGCGCGCGGGCTGGCAGCTGGACCGGATCTGGCGCGTCGGGGTGCAGAGCGGCTGGGTGGCTCCGATGGCGCGCCGCGCCTGGCTCGAGGTCGACTCCGACGACCCCACGGTGACCCCGCTGATGCTCGCCCGGGAGGTCGAGCTGGAGCTTCGCCGCCTCGACCTGCATGGCTTCGACCGGCGCGCCCTGGACGCAGGCAGGCGCTGGTTCGAGTCCGGCCTCGACGAGCGGGAGCTCCTGGCGTCCCGGGTGAACCCGGACCTGCACGCCGAGGAGCTGGTCCGCGTGGCGCGCTTCGGCGAGTTCGCCACCGGGGCGCAGTACGAGGACGAGATGTTCCGGGCCTGGCTCCCCCGCATCACGCTCGACGAGGTGAACGCCCGCTATCGGGAGCGGTTCGCGGGAGCGGGCCGCATGACCCTGTTGAGCGGCGATCCGCTCGAGCACGCCCTGCCGGCGGCGGAGGCCCTCGAGGCGCTGGCGGTGGCGGTGTGGTCGTCCAAGCCCGAGGCCCTGCGCCTGGAGGGCGATGAGGTCGCCGATCTGGTCTCCCAGCAGGTCGTCGAGCTTCCGCGGCTCGACGGAGAGCTGGCGGTCGTCGCCTCCCGGCGCGCGGTCCCGCACTCGCGTTACACGAGCTTTACCCTGGATAACGGCGCGCAGGCACACGTGGTTGCCGACACGAACCTGGGTCGGCGGGTGCGGCTCACCCTGCACGGGCCCGGGCTGGGCGTCCTGGACGAACAGGGGCGCGTGGACGCCCAGGTCGCCGAGCTCCTGGCGGAGGTGGGCGGGCTCGCCGGCATGGACGGTCGGACGTTCGCGAGGTGGCGGTCGGAGCATCGGGTGACGCTGCGGGTGCGCCTCGGTCCCCGTCGCTCCGAGGTCGAGGTCACCGGACCGCTCGAGCTGCTGCCCCAGCTGGTCGCGGTGGCGCGCCGGGTGGTCGAGCACGACGGCACGCCCGATCCCGAGGCCATGAGCGAGGCGGTGGCGCGGCGGCTGGTCTGGGCGCGGACCGGTCCCGGCGCGCTCGACGCCGCTCGGCGGCAGGCGCTGGGGGGAGGCGTGCCCCTGCCCGACGACGCGGTCGAACGCATCGACGTCGAACGGGCAGAAGCTGCCTTGGAGCGGGCATTCGCGGATCCCTCGCGGGTGCGCCTGGTCATGCTGGGCTGGCTGTGGGAGCGGGAGGAGTGGGAGGACGCCGCCATCGCGCTGTTCTCCGGCCTGGGCTCGCCGCGGGAGGCAGACGCCGAGCCCGTGCCCCTGGGGACCATCGACGCGGTGGCGTGGCCGGCCCGGGAAGGTGTGGCGCGGCGGGTCGTGGCCGGGGCCGATCCCGCCGCTCGGGTCCAGGTGCTGCTGCGCTCGTCGCTCGGTGAGGACGTCGAGTCGCTCCGCCTGAAGCTGCGCCCGCTGGAGCTGCTGCTGCGCGAGCACCTGTACTCGCTGCGCGACCAGCACGGGCTCTTCTACACGGTGGCGGTGCGGTCGGAGGTGAGCCGGCAGGGTGGGGGAGATGTCCGAGTGATCGTGGACTTCCAGTGTGATCCCGCTCGGGTGGACGACGCGCGGACCCTGGTGCGCCAGGCCCTGGCGTCGTTCCCGGCCGCGCTGGAGCCGTCCAGCGTCGAGGCTGCCGTGAAGCGCAGGCGCAGCGTGGGCCTGTGGTGGTGGGTCGACGGGATCGAGGACGCGGCCATCGCCGGCGAGCCCTGGTCCGCCCCCACCACGCTGCGCAAGCGCCTCGACGAGCTGGAGCTCGACCGCGAGAGGCTGGTCCGGGTGGCGAAGACCCGAGTGAGCGGGGCTGCGCCAGTGGAGATCATCCTGGTGCCGGCGAGCGCGCCGGCGGCGGACCCTCCGCCAGCTCCGCCGCCAGACCCCGGGCCATGAGTCGGGCCGCGTCCCGCCAGCCCGGTCCGACCAGCTCCCGGTTCACCGCCAGGGTGAACGTCGCGGCGAGCACGGTGAAGATCTGCTGGGGGTCGGTGTGCTCGGGCAGGGTGCCGGCCTCGATCCACCGGCGGAAGAGCGCGAGGAACCACGCCTGATCGGAGGCGCGGTGGGCCTGCAGCACAGCGGGGGGCAGGCGCTGCATGAGGGCGCCCAGCACCTCGGGATCGGCCAGGTGATGCAGGAAGGGGTGCGTCTCCATGCGCGCCATGCTCGCCAGCACCAGGTGCTCGATGAGCGCGGCGGGGTCGGGCGGCAGCGCCTCGAGCTCCTGCTGCAGCTCGGCCTTGAACCGCGTCTCGAGGTGCTCCTGGATGGCGAAGAACAGGGCCTCCTTGCTGTCGAAGAAGAGGTAGAACGAGCCCTTTCCGATGCCTGCTGCCTGGGTCAGCGCGCGGATCGTGACCGCGTGCAGACCGTGCTCGGCGAAGCGCCGCTCGCCCTCTGCGAGCAGGCGCGCGCGGATGGCCGCCTGCTCGGCCTCGGTGTACGCGCGGGGCATCAGGCCGCCTCGCCGTCGAGCACGAACGGCTCGTGGGGGCGGTCTAGAGCCTGCTCCAGGATGGGGCGAAAGCTGCCCGACGCACCCATGCGGGTGAGCACGGCGAGCAGCCCCCAGCGCAGGCGCTCGACCCACACCCAGGGCCCGTCGATGGCCATGCGGCGCAGGTTCGGGTTCGTCGGCCCGGAGAAGCGGGTGCCCTCCTGCATATGCTCGGGGGTGAACGTGAACGAGTCCGTCAGGAACGGCGCCCACTGCCAGCGCATCATCGCGTGGTGGGTGTCGAGGTCGAAGCGGGCGGGATCGCCGGCGATGATGCCGCTGTCCAGCACGGCGCGGTCGAACGCGGCCCGGTCGTCGGCGAGCAGCGCGCGCACGACCGCCCGGTCCCGGTCGAGCCAGTCCGTCGGAAGGACCCGTACGCAGCCGAAGTCGAGGAAGACGACCTCGCCGCGGTCGCGGAACAGCACGTTGCCCGGGTGGGGATCGGCGTTGATCGCGCCGTGGGCGTACAGGCTGGTCATGGCGAACCGGATCATCGTGCGGGCGGCCGCCTGGCGCTCATCTTCGCTGGCCTGGTCGCAGAAGCTGTAGAAGTCGCGGCCCTCGCACCAGGTGGTCGTCAGCACGGTCTCGGTCGAGCGATCCGGCACGACCGCCGGGAACACGATCTGCGGATCGTCGGCGAAGACCGCACGGAAGCGCTCGAGCCACCGCGCCTCGAATGTGTAGTCGCACTCCTCGTGCAGCCGGGCCTGGATGTCGTCGACGATGGCGACCCCGTCGACCCGGGTGGCGGCGCTGGCGACCCGGGCGAGGCGGCGCAGCTGGCGCATGTCCAGGTCGAAGGTCTCGCGCACGTGGGGGTACTGCACCTTGACCGCAACCTCCGTTCCGGTCACAGAAGCCCGGTGCACCTGGCCGATGCTGGCCGCGGCGACCGGCTCGGGGTCGAACCGGTCGAACAGGGCTTGCAAGGGGAGCTCCAGGGCATCGTCCACCACCGCCTGGATGACGTCGAGGGCCAGGGGCTCCGCCCCACGCTGGAGCGTGCGCATCATCGCCTGGGACTCGGCGGGCAGGGCGCCGTCCATGTACGACAGGATCTGGCCGACCTTCATGGCCATGCCCTTCATGGTGTCGAGCTCCGAGGCCAGCGCCTCCCCGAACACGCGATCATCGTCTTCAGACTTGCGGATCAGGCGACGGGCCCCCGCGGCGGCGACCGAGCCGGCGAGCTTGGCGGTGCGGCGGGCGCGGTCGGTGATGCGGCGAGGGATGGAGCGGCGGGCCATGACGGCCTCCTGTGACCAGAACTCAGTATCTGGTCACAGAGGGACTGTCACGAGAGCACCCACAGCTGCACCCGCTCGGCGGCGCGGGCCTCGTGGAGTGGATCCCTGCGGTCGTGGGTCTTGCGGTGGGTCGCTGCGGTGTCGTGCACGGCCTCGATCGTGCGTCCGGCCTCGGCGATCCAGGCCTGCAGCTGACCCTCGGGGCGCAGGCCGAGGCGCACGGCGAGGTCGCTGACCAGCAGGCCCGCGCGTCCGTTCTCGGCGAGGGGCAGGCCGGCGAGCCAGCGGCGGACGAGGTCGCCGGAGTCGTACACGGCGCGATCGAGGCGCGTGCGGGGGACCTCGGGCAGCCAGGGCGGGTTGAACAGGGCGAGGTCGACGCGCGCGGCATCGGGGAAGAGATCGGCCTCGCAGGCCTCGAACCGGGCCTGGAGGCCGAGGCGGTGGGCGTTGTCCCGGGCGCAGGCGACCGCGCGGGGGTCGACGTCGACCGCGACCACCCGGGAGGCGCCACGCTGGAGCGCGACCAGGCCCAGCACGCCGGTGCCGCACCCGGTGTCCAGCACGGTCCGCCCGCGGAAGTCGAGGTGGTCGAGCAGGCGCACGTACGCGTTGCGGGTGGGGGGGAACACGCCGAAGTGGGGGTGGATCCTGCCGTCCAGGCCGGGGACCTCCACGCCGGCCTCGTGCCAGCCCCACGCGCCCAGCATGCCGATCAGCGTGGGCAGGGCCACCAGGGTGGGCACCTCGACCGCTCCCAGGGCGTGGCGCACGGCGTCCTCGTGAGGTGGCACGCGCCGGAGCGCGACCCGTCCGCCGGGCTCGATCCGGACGAGCACCCGGCCCAGCACGTCGGCGACCGCGTGGGTGTGGGCCCGCTCGGCGCGCCAGATCGCGGCGAGGTCGGTCACGGCGGTGCCGTCGGTGCGCGGGCGCTTGACCCGCCGGCGCAGGGCGGTCAGCAGCTGCCGTCCGTTGTGCCAGTCGCCGGTCCACAGCAGATCCGCACCGTCGCGGATGGCGCGCAGGGCGTCGGCGGCGCGGGTCTGGTCGTCGGCGAGCACCAGCGTCCGGGGCGGGTCCCGGCCGTCTTCGGTGTGGAACGCGGCGACGGTTGTGTCGGGCAGGGTGACGTCGGGCATGGGTCTCCGCGAAGGCTCGCTGTCGTGCCTACCTCGGCTCGGGTGGGCGGACCCGGTCGAACGGACTCGCCGACCGCCCTCGCCCGTGTCACCCTGGACCCTTCCCGGTGAGCCGTGCCCGCACCCCGCCTCCGCACCCTCGTCCCCGTCCTGGCCGTGCTCGCCTGCACCGAGTCCGCGCCTACCGAGGACACCGACCCGGTCGAGACCGGCGATCCCCTCGCCGCACTCGAGCTGGAGGAGATCCTGGAGGTCGAGGGCGAGCACATGGCGTCCAGCGAGGTCTGCTACTGGTGCCACGGTGCGACGACCCGCAGCCAGTCCATGCGCGACTCGCTCGGCGAGACCGTGGCGCCCTGGGACCTGTGGCGCGGCACGATGATGGCGAACTCGGCCCGGGATCCGCTGTTCCGGGCCACGCTCTCGGTCGAGCAGGCGACCTTCCCGGACCGCGCCGAGGCCATCGGCCAGGACTGCATGCGCTGCCACGCCCCCGCGGCCTTCGCCGAGTCGACCCTGGCTGGCGGCGAGCTGCCCCGCGGCGACGCGATGATGGACGGGGACGGCCTGGGCATGCTCGCCCGGGACGGGGTCACCTGCGTCGCCTGCCACATGCTCGACCCCGACTCGGCGGGCCAGCCGGAGACCTGGTCCGGCCACCACGTGTACGACGCCGAGCGCCGGGTGTACGGTCCCCACGAGGATCCCTACGCGGACCCGATGCAGCGCTTCTTCGGCTATACCCCGGTCTTTCACGAGAACTACGGTCAGGGCGGCATGTGCGCCAGCTGCCACATGCTCCAGACCGAGACCCTGGGGTCCGACGGCCAGCCGACCGGGCACGTGCTGACCGAGCAGGCGCCCTTCGTCGAGTGGCGCGCCAGTGACTTCGGCCGCGACGGGCCCACCTGCCAGGAGTGCCACCTGCTGCGGACCGACTCCCAGGGCGAGGTGCTGCAGACCCCGATCGCCCGCAGCTCGTTCGGCTTCGACGACTCCTCGCTGCCCGCCCGCAGCCCCTACGGTCGCCACACGATCGTGGGCGGCAACACGTTCGGGCTGCAGCTGCTGCACGACTACCGCGACCTGCTCGGCATCTTCGGCCCCGGTCCGTCCATCGAGCAGGCGCTGGTCGACACCCGCGAGAACCTGGCGCGCGCGGCCAGCCTGACCGTCGACGGCGCGAGTCTGCAGGGCGGCGTGCTGGCGGCCACGGTCACGGTCCACAACCAGACCGGGCACAAGCTGCCCACCGGCTATCCCACCCGCCGGGTCTGGCTCGAGGTCGAGGTGCTCGACGAGGCCGGCGGCACCGTGCTCCACGTGGGTGCGGTCGATGCCCGGGGCCGCCTGCTCGGCAGCGACGGCGAGCCCCTGCCCGCGGAGCGCGCCGACGGACCGGTCCTCGGTCACACCAGCGAGATCACCAGCGCGGACGGCCCGCAGGTCTGGCAGTCGGTGATGCAGACCCCCGAGGGCGCGCCGACCAGCCGCCTGCTCGCCGGTGCCTCCTACGCCAAGGACGATCGCATCCTGCCCCGCGGCTACCGGCCCACCGGCGACGACATCGCGCTCACCGCCCCGGTCGGGGTCGCGGGGGACGGCGAGTTCGGCCCCGGTCAGGACGCCGTGCGCCTGCGGCTCCCGGTCGACGCGTCGGGCCCCCTGACCCTGCGCCTCACCCTGCGCTACCAGGCCTACAGCCCGCGCGCCCTCGACGAGCTGCTCGCCGTGCGCACGCCACAGACCCGCGCGCTCGAGGCCATGCTCGTCGATCGTGGCGTCCCCGCCGAGGTGATCGCCACGGTGGGCGTGCGGGTCGGTGACGGCGGATGAACGGATCGGGGTCCCCACGACACTGAGCCTGCCCAGGCGTTACACCTGCGTTCTCCCGGAGAGTCCATGCGCGCGCTTCGTCTCGTCACCCTGACCGCGGTCACCGCCCTCGCCAGCGTCGGCTGCAGCGAGTACCGCGTGCGCCCGGAGATCGAGGACGAAGTACCGCTTCCCGACACCGACGATCCGGACGGCGGGGTGAAGGACAGCCCCTTCCCCGATGACGTGCTCCTCGGCGCTGCCCAGGGCACCATCTGCGCGGAGCCCGACGTGCCGCTCGAGGGCGCCATCGTGCGCGTGGAGCACGAGTTCGGCGTGAGCGAGGTCGCGACGGACGCGGAGGGCTTCTTCCGCTTCGACGAGCTCCCGGTCGGCGAGCACGTGCTCGTCGTCAACCACGAGACCTACAACACCCAGATCACCATCGTGGTCCCGCCCAACGAGGCCGTCACCGTGCTCGACGACGAGTGCGTGGACGACTGCGGCGCGCCGGTGCCCTGCCTGGGCCTGGCCGAGGCCTTCGACCGCAACCACGTGCAGGTGATGGCCGGTGAAGGTGGCATCGTCGAGATCACGAACACCGGCACCAAGTACGACATCTGCCTGGACCCGTGGGTGGTCGTGACGTCGCTCGGCAGCCAGGACGCCATCGTCGGGCAGGACCCGGTGATCGTGCTGTCTCCGGGTGAGCAGCACGTGTTCGACTACGCGACCGACGTGTACGGGGACGAGGGCGACGAGGCGTGGTGGTGCGTGGAGCTCAACCAGGTCATCGCCGCGGGCGTCTACTACGACTACAACGGCTCCCTCGCGCCCGACATCCTGTGGGACTACATCCACGACCGGACCGACACCAACTTCAACGATGTCGAGGACCACGACGACATCAACCACCAAGGCCGGATCCAGTCCCAGCTGAACATCTGGAACACCCAGGACTGGCAGCCCATCGTGATCGTCGGCCGTGAGCGCAGCCTGTTCCGCCTGGAGCAGCGCGGAGACACCGCAAACGTGACCGTGCAGGCGCTGAACCTGGGCCACCTGCCCACCAGCAGCGAGGTCTTCGAGATCGTGCCGCCGGGCTTTGTCGTCCTGGGCACGAGCCCGCCCGCGCTCGTGACCAGCTCGGACGACGGCTCGACCACCATCCGCTGGGATGTGGAGCTGGAAGGCGGTGTTCCGGTCGATGGTGGCCAGACGATCTACGATCGCCAGGACCTCGTCTACACGATCGGCGTGAACGTGGACGACCCCTGCATCGGCCGCTGCGAGGGCAACGGCGTGTACGCCAGCTGGGTCGACGCGTGGACCCGCGCCCAGGAGTCCTTCTCCGAGCCGCTGATCCTCGAGGTCTGCAAGTGGGAAGAGGAGCAGTAGCCGCGCTGGGCGGATTGTCGTCGGCGGTGGGATTCGGGCGGGCTACAGTCCGGGCGCCACGGAGGACGAGTGGTCTCGACCCGGTTTCGCCTGGTGCGACTGCTGCACCGCAGTGACATGTCCACGATCGTGCTGTGCGAGGATGCCCAGCGCGACAGCTACTCGGTCATCAAGGCGCTCAACCCGGACCTGGTGGACGACGAGCTCGTGTGCTCGCGTTTCGTCCAGGAGGCCGATGTGCTCGAGGCGCTGGACCACCCGGGGATCGTGCCGGTCCTGGCGCGGGGCCAGACCCACGAGGGCTCGCCGTTCTACGCGATGCCGTACTTCCCGCGCGGCTCCCTCGCCGACCGCCTCATGGATCCGGACTCGCTGACCACGGATGTGGTCGTCGGATTCGGCCTCGAGGTGCTCGACGCGCTGGACCACGTGCACCGCGAGGGGGTCATTCATCGCGACATCAAGCCTGGAAACGTACTTCTCGACGATTCAGATGTGGCGGTGCTCTGCGACTTCGGCATAGCTTCCCTGGACAGCGCGCGCTCGACGATGCAGGGCGCGGAGCTGGCGACGCCGGGGTACGCGCCACCAGAGCAGATCGCCGATCCGCGCAAGGCCGAGGCCCGCTCGGACCTCTACGCGCTCGGGGTCACGCTCTTCGTGCTCGCGACCGGGCGCCGGGCGGTGGAGCTGGTCCGGCCGGCCACGCGGCAGGCCTCGCTCGGTCGCCTGTCTGCAGGTCTTGGTCGGTGCGTCCGCCGAGCCACCGAGCCGAGCCTGTCCGCGCGCTACAGCTCGGCGGCGGACATGGCGGACGCGCTGGCCGAGCTGCTCACCTGACCGGCGAGCACGACCAGCTCGGCGATGGATCCGACGCCGAGGGACAGCCGCAGGGTGGTGAGGGTGGTCTGCACCTGGCGAGTGGACAGGCCCAGCTGATCGGCGAGGCTCCCGGTGGAGAACGGGCCGCTGGCCAGAGCGTCGAGCACGGCCAGTTCTCGGTGGTCGAACCGGACGTTGTCGAGGTCGAGGGGCGGGGCGAGGGCGCGGAAGATGGCAGGCGGGACGTAGCTGCGACCGGCGAGGAGCTGGCAGATCCCGCGTCGCACCTCGGCGTCGTCCAAGGAGACGTCGACAGTGCCGACCGCGCCGGCCTCGATGGCCTTCTCCGCGGCAAACACGCTGGACCGGGTGAGGACCAGGGCGATGCGGAGGGACGGGTCGACCGCGAGCGCGCTGCGCAGCAGCGACAGGGCCGAGGTCTCGTCGGCGAAGCGGCCGCCGATGAGGGCGACGTCCGGACCCAGGTTGAGCAGCACCTCGAGACCGGTCGGCGCGAGGCGGGCGACCGGGAGCACGTCTGCGTGCGGCTCCATCAAGCGCTCGAGACGGTCGCCGATGGCCGGCACGGGGTGCACGATGGCGAGCTTGGGCTTGCGGAGGGGAGGTGGGCGGTGGGGACGCTCAGTCATGACGCCCTCCCAGCGGGATCAGGCGACGCGCTGGGCTCCACCCAGCTCGACCAGCGCCCGCTCCATGTCCGCGTGCATGTCCAGGGCGTCCGTGTAGCGGTGCGCGGCGATCTCTTCGGTGGCCCTGGACAGGACCGGCCGCAGGGGCGCCGGGACTCCAGCCAGCAGGCTGGCCCGCCGACCACCCGGAGCGTCCGAGACGATGTCCAGCAGGGACGCGCCCAGGGAGAAGAGGTCCGCGGAGGCGGTCACCGTGTGCGGATCGAGCGCCTGCTCGGGCGGCATGTAGGTGGGCGTGCCCAAGGTCGAGCCGAACCGGGTCATGTCCTTCCCGGGGCTCAGGGCGATGCCGAAGTCCGTGAGCCGCGCGGTTCCGTTCGCGCAGACCAGGATGTTGGCCGGCTTCACGTCCCGGTGCACGATGCCGCGTCGATGGATGTGGTCCAGGGCGTCGAGAACGTCCAGGGCCCAGGTGACGATCATGCGGGTCGACGGCGGCTCGGAATCGTCCAGGCGCCGACGGAGGCTGCCATGCGCCGCGAGCTCCAGGGCGAAGGCCGGGCGGTCCCCCCACAGGTCGTGGTCCACCAGCGCGATGATGTACGGGTGGTCCAGCCCATCGAGCAGCTGGGCCTCCTGACGGAAGCGCGCGAGCACGCCTGGCCGGGCCAGCGCCTCGTCGGTCAGGACCTTCACCGCCGCCGCGCCACCCGTCTGCCGGTCCGTCGCTGCGTAGACCTTCGCGGCCGAGCCGGCGCCGATCTCCCGGTGCAGCTCGAAGCGATCGCGGAGTGGGCGCGGGCCGGCGGCCAGGGCGTGGGGATCGAGTGAGAACACTTGCATGCAAGTGGTCTAGCTCGCGGCGGGTGGTCGGCGTGTAGTCCACACCACGGCGTATCGGCTGGCCGCGGTCCTGGTGAGCCGCCCTACGAAACGTCGCGGGGGCGCCTCTGGGGACGGGAGACTGTCTGGTGTGGTCGTTGCACATAGGCGTTGGGGGGTCGTGTGTCGATTTCAATGATGCAGATATAAGGTGTGAGTCGCAAGTGTGCAATGCGATGCATCGCCCGGAGGCGGGGCCTTTGTAGCCTCTGCCATCGTCTGCTGGAGGGACGCGTGCGCGCACGCGGGGAGACCGGGCTTCGCTGGATGCATTTGCATGCATGCAATTGGTGCACTACATGGGGTGTCAAAGACAAGGAGTTGCTATGAATCCGGAGAGCACCGACGGGACCTGGCTGGACCCGCAGACCCTGCAGACATCGGCAAAGGAGCTGGCTCCCAAGGCGCTTGAACTCGCCACAGACTATGGCGTGACACTGGTAGGAGCCTTGGTCGTCCTGGTGATCTCCTGGGTCCTGTCTGGCTGGGTTCGGCGTGGGGTCAGCTCGCTGCTCGGCCGTACCCACGTGGACGCCACGGTGAGCTCGTTCCTGTCCACGACCGCGCGCTGGGCGGTGCTCATCCTCGGCGTCATCATCTGTCTGGGCGTGTTCGGCGTCGAGATGACCAGCCTCGCGGCCCTGCTCGGTGGTGCGGGTGTCGGTATCGGTGTCGCGCTCCAGGGCAACCTCGCCAACCTCGCGTCCGGCCTGGTGCTCATCGCCTTCCGACCCTTCTCCAGCGGTGACTGGATCGAGCTCGAGGACGCCGACGTCGATGGCCGGATCCGGTCGGTCGGCCTGCTGTTCACCGAGATCGATACCTTCCAGAACCGCCGGATCCTGGTGCCCAACCAGCTCCTGCTGGGCCAGCCGGTGACGAACAACGAGATGCACCCGACCGTGCGCGCGGACGTTCAGGTCGGGGTCGGCTACGGCACGGACCTGCGCGAGGCCGACGAGGTCCTGCGCAACACGGCCAGGCGCGTGCAGGAGGAGCACGGCACCGACGGCGAGTTCGTCGTCTGGTGGACCGGCTTCGGCGCCTCGTCCATCGACGCCAAGGTCGGGGTGTGGTGCCGCGCCGCCGATCTCTTCCCCATGAAGAACGAGCTGCTGTTCGCCATCCACGAGGACCTGGCCGAGGCGGGCATCGAGATCCCGTTCCCCCAGCGCGACCTGCACCTGCGCAGCCCCAGGGTGGAGCGCCTGGAACAGTGGGTCGAGAACGCGGCGAAGTAGCCCCTGCGCCCGCGCCTCTGCGGGCTAGGTGCCAGCTGGAGGTGCGCGGATGCGGATGGTCGTCCTTGTGGTGGCGCTGCTCGTCACGCCGGCGGTGGCCGCGGATCGGTCCGCCACGGAGGAGACCGAGCGCGAACAGCCGAGTACGCGGTCGCTCGAGAAGTCGCTTCGCAAGGAGCTTCCCCTGCGGGTTGACGCGTTCGGCGGCACGGACCCCGAGGCGCTGCGACCGACGATGCTCAAGCGCAAGGCCTACCGCGGCCAGGACGGTGTCCTGGTCGCGGACCTGTCGATGGGCTCTGGCCCCGAGGCCCAGGAAGGGGACGTCGTCCGGGTGCACTACACCATCTGGCTCCTCGACGGCGGCCACGCCTTCGACACCTCGCTCGGCCGGGAGCCCCTCGAGACGGTTCTCGGACAACGGGTCATCGAGGGCTGGAGCCTCGGCGTGGCCGGCATGCAGGTCGGCGGCCGGCGCCAGGTGCTGATCCCGTCGCAGCTGGCGTACGGCGAGGCCGGTGCTGGCGACGTCG
>CALATR010000056.1 GCA_937891875.1 uncultured Pseudomonadota bacterium
CCCTCGCACCGGGCCACCCGCAGCGTCGCGGTGGAACCGGGAGCGTGCATCGCGATGTTGCGCAGCACCGTCCCGATGGCGACCCGGCACAGCACCGCCTGGACCTCCACCTCCGGGTCGTCATCGATCTGCACCTGCACCGTGCACCCCGCCTGCTTCAGCGTCTCCCGCTCCGAGGACAGCGCCGCCAGCGCCAGCGCGGAAAGGTGCTCCCGCTCCCGGTGCGCCTGGGCCTGGCCCGCGTCGACCCGCGCCATCGCCAGCAGGGCCTCGACCAGCGCCCGCATGCGCTCCGCGTGGGAGCGAGCACGCTCCAGATACGACCGATATTCCTCCGCTTCTCGCGGATGACGCAGCGAGAGATCCAGCTCGCCGACGAGCGCCGTCACCGGGGTGCGCAGCTCGTGGGCGGCGTCCGCAACGAAGCGGGACTGCCCCTCCGCCGCCGTCTCCAGCCGCTCCAGCAGCCCGTTGGTCGCGTCCAGCACGCGGCGCACCTCTTCCGGCCCGTCCACCGCCAGCCTCGCGTCCAGGGTCTTGCCGCCCAGTCCGTCCAGCTCGGCTGCCGCCTCCTCCAGCGGACGCAGGGCCCGGCGCAGGCCCAGGATGAGGAGCCCACCCAGCACCGCGGCCGTCAGCATCGCCACGGTGCCGTACGCGACCACGAACGGCCCCAGCGAGGCCGACAGGGTGACCTCGGGGGCGGACGCGACCAGCAGCGTGTGGGGATGCACCGAGGCCCCGTCGGGCCCGATCGGCGCGTCCGTGGGCTCCGCGGTCAGCAGCAGGATCCGCCGCCCGTCCGCCTCCATCCAGCGCGGCTGCTCGTCCTGGAAGGCCAGGGTCGCGACGCCTGCCGGCACGAGCGGATCACCGGGCGCCCAGCGGTGCACCTCGACGGGGGTCACCAGGTGCTCCGGACGCCAGCGCTCGCCGGCCTCCGGGTGGGCCTCCGCCGCCGCCGCCGCCAACAAGGCCTCGTCCAGCGCCTGCAGGGCCCGGAAGTGCAGCAGCACGCCTGTTCCGACCCCGACCACGACCAGCGCCGCCGCCAGCCCGGAGAGGGCCAGCACCAGCACGCGCGCCGCGAGGCGGTTCATGCCGGCATCCCGCGCCTCACGCGCGCTGCTCCAGGACGTAGCCCAGGCCACGGACCGTGTGGATCAGCGGCTCGGACCGACCCTTGTCGACCTTGGCCCGCAGGTAGCTGACGTACACGTCGACCACGTTGCTGCCCGGATCGTCCTGCAGATCCCACACGGCTTCCAGGATGCGCGTGCGGGGCAGGACCCGGCCGCGGTGCTCGGCGAGGTAGCGGAGCAGACGGAACTCCTGGGCGGTGAGCCCGATCTCGTCGGAGCCGCGCCACACCCGCAGGGCCTCGGTGTCGACGACCAGATCGCCGACCTCGATGCGACCGCTCTGCACGGTGCCCGCGCGCCTCGAGACCGCAGCCAGCCGCGCGACCAGCTCGCCGATGACGAAGGGCTTGACGATGTAGTCGTCGGCGCCACCGTAGAGTCCCTCCACCCGATCGTCCAGGGCGTCGCGGGCGGTGAGGATCAACGCCGGGCGGGTGTCCTTGCGCTGGCGGAGCTCGCGGACCAGCTGCAGGCCGTCCCCGTCGGGCAGCCCCCGGTCGACGATCAGCGCGTCCACCTCGTGGATCCCCAGCTCGGTGCGGGCCTCGGCCAGATCCCGCGCGCGGGTGACCCGGTGGCCCTCCTCGGTCAGCCCCCGGAGCAGGAGGTCCGCGATCGCGTCGTCGTCCTCGATGACCAGGAGCTGCATGACCTCAGCCGATCACGTGCACGCACATCACGGTGATGTTGTCCTCACCGCCCGCGGCCAGCCCCGCCTCGACCAGCGCATCCGCCAGCATGTCCGGCGGCGTGCGGTTGGCGACATCGGCGATCTGTCCGTCCTCGAGGGCATCGTTGAGGCCGTCGCTGCACAGGATGAAGAGGTCCCCGGCCTCCAGCATGCGGGTCGAGGTGTCGGGCTCGACCGGGCCGTGAAAGCCGACCGACTGGGTCAGCATGTTCTTGTGCGGCACCAGGCGCGCCAGCTCCGGCGTCAGGCGCCCGGCGTCGACCTCCTGCTGAACGACGGTGTGGTCGCGGGTGAGGCGCTGCAGGCGGCCGTGGCGCATCAGGTAGGCCCGGCTGTCGCCCACGTGGGCGATGTGGGCCTGCTGGTCCTCGACCACGAGCACCACCACCGTGGTCCCCATGTCATCGCCGCCCACCATGTCGCGCGCCTTGTGCCGGATCGCGATCGAGCCCTGGTTCATGGCGTAGCGCAGCCGCTCCCGCAGGCGATCGGCCTCGTCTTCGACGTCCACATCGCGCATCAGGCGGGTCTCGTCCGGATCTGCAGCTTCTTGAAGCAGCACCCGGTGGATGACCTCCACCGCGACCGCGCTGGCGACCTCGCCGTAGGCGTGCCCGCCCATGCCGTCGGCCACCAGGAAGATGCCGCGCTCCAGGTCGACCAGCATCGCGTCTTCGTTGTTCTCGCGAACGGGACCGGGATCGGTCCGCGCGTAGGCCTCGAGCTCCAAGCGCCCTCCAGACCCGCCGATCAGAGCGGACCCCAGGCACTATAGTAGCTGCCGACTCCATGGCCCAGCATCACGAAACAGCCGATCCGGAAGGGGAGCCCCCCTCCGGTCTCCGCGCCGGGCAACAGCTCGGTCCGTACGTCGTGGAGCGATTCATGGCGCGCGGTGGCATGGCCGAGGTCTACGCCGCCCACGACAGCCGCACCGAAGAGCCGGTCGCGATCAAGCTGCTGCGCCCCCTGGACGACGACCCGAACGCGCGCCGCTCGCTTCGTCGTGAATTTCGGGCGTTGTCCCGACTGAACCACCCGAACGTCCTGCGGGTCTTCGAGTGGGGTCTGCACGGGGCCCGGCCCTGGTTCAGCATGGAGCGGGTGCCCGGCCACGACCTCACCGCCGAGGTCGCCACCTGGGAGGATCTGCCTCCCGCCGACCGCTTCGCCCGCGCCCAGGCCGTCCTGGTCCAGCTCGCCCGTGCCCTCGACCACGTGCACGACCGCGGCCTCGTGCACCGCGACCTCACCCCAGCCAACGTGCTCGTCCGCCCCGACGGGCTGGTCAAGCTCACCGACTTCGGCGTCGTCCGCGATCTGTCGGAGGAACGCTCGGTCTCCGAGGTCCGCGGCACCGCTGCCTGGATCGCCCCGGAGCAGGCGCTGTCCCAGCCGGTCGACGCGCGCACCGATCTGTACGCCCTGGGCGCGCTCCTCTACCTGATGTTGACCGGCCGCCGCCCGTTCATCGCCCGCTCGGTCCAGGGCTACGTCGACAAGCACGTGCACGAGGTCCCCCGCGCCCCCATCGAGGTCGATCCTCGGGTCCCGGCCCACCTCGACGCCATCGCGATGCGCCTGCTGCAGAAGCGCCCCCAGGACCGCTTCGCCTCCGCCAGCCACCTGCTCCACGTCCTCGGCGAGCTCGACCCCCTCGACGACAGCGAGCACTGGCCGCCGCGCCTCGTCGGCCGCACGGTGCTCCGCGCCCACCTCCGGGCCCTGCTGGACCGGGTCGCCCAGGGGCACGAGGGTGGCGTCGTGCTCGTCCAGGGCGCACCCGGCCAGGGCAAGACCCGCATCCTCGACGTGGCCGAGTCCCAGGCCCGCCGCCGCGGCCTCACCGTCGCCCGCGCCGAGTCCCGTCCCTCGGACGGCCCGTTCGGCACCTTCGTCTCCGTGCTCCAGGCCCTGGCCCCCGACAGCGTGCCCGAGGTCGTGCGCGCCGCCCTCCTCGGCGAGGGCACCCGGCCCCGCGAGCGCTACCCGGTCCTCTCCGCCTTCCGACCGCTGCTGACCGACGCCGCCCCCGCCGTGCTCGTCCTCGACGACCTGCACCTCGCCGACGGGGCCTCGCTCGACCTGCTCGAGTACCTGATCCGCAACACGCTCTCCCTCGCCCACGAGCCCGTTCTGTTCGTGCTCGGCGAGGAGGCGGTCAGCCGGGCCCCCACCCCGCTCCAGCAGCGGCTCGAGCCCCTGGGCATGACCATCCGCGAGCGCCTCGGCCCACTCGCCCGCAGCGAGGTCGAGGAGCTCCTGCTCTCGCTGGTCGCCGAGCCCAAGGCGTCCGAGGCGCTGGCCCGGCGGCTGCATGCGGAGACCGGAGGATCTCCCGCTTATCTCGCGGACATGCTCCGGGGTCTGGTCGACGAGGGGCTCATCGTCGAGGAGGAGGGGCGCTGGCGGATCGTGCTGGAGCCGTCCGAGATCACCCGCTCGCGCCTGCCCATGCCCGCGAGCCTGCGCCAGGCCCTCGCCGAGCGCATCGCGCCCCTGCCCCCCGATGCGGTCGAGGTCGGGCGTTGCCTCGCGGTGGCCCGCCGGCCCATCGAGTTCGACGTGCTCACCACCGCGTCCACCTTGCCCGAGGAGCGCGCCGTGGACGCGGTCGACACCCTGGTCGGGGCCGGGATCGTGCAGGAGGGCCGCGGGGACGACGTCGAGCTGGTCGAGCTCTCCCACCAGCGCTTCCGCGACGTACTCCTGGACGGCCTCACCGACGCCGAGCGCGCCGACCTGCACCAGCGCCTGGGTCAGGTCCTGGAGCGCTACCACCGCCGGCAGCCCGGCCGGGTGGTCGAAGAGCTGACCTACCACTTCGAGCAGGCCGGCCTCGTCGTCAAGGCCTACGCCTACCTGCGCCGCACCGCCCAGCGCCGGGTCGACGCGAGCCTGTGGGAGGAGGCGCTCGACTTCTACGACCGCGCCATCGCGATGGAGCCCCTGGCCCGGCCGCAGATGATCCTCGACGACGCCGACCGCGCGCTGGCCGAGGTGCGCCTGGGTCGCTCCCAGTGCCTGGTCGCCCTGGGCCGCTCCGACGATGCGAGCGCCGACGCCGACTCCGCCGTGGCCCTCGCCGCCCAGGTCGGCGACGCGCGCCTCGAGAGCCTGGTCCTGGTGGAGCGCGGCCGACAAGCCAGGTCTCAAGGGGATCAAGAGGAGGCGCGCCCGGTCATCGAGCGGGCCCTGGAGCGGGCGGAGGAGGCCCACGATCCGGCCCTGCGCATGATCCCGCTGTACGAGCTGGGAGCGCTGGCCTGGGCGGACCGCGACCTGGAGAAGGCGGCGTCCTGCTGGCGGCGCAGCCTGGAGACCGCCCAGCGGGTCGGCGACTCCCGCGCCACCGCCTTCGGCTACAACGGCCTCGGCATCCTGGCCTTCTGCAGCGGCCAGACCATGGACGCCCGACGCCACCTGGAGCAGTCGGCCCGGCTGTTCGAGGACATGGGCCTGCTGGCGCCGCTGTCGATCGCCCGGACCAACCTGTCCGAGCTGTACCACGCGACCGGCCTGCTCAAGAAGGCCCAGGGCGTCGCCGAGCGGACCATCGCCCAGTCCCGCGAGGTGCACCACCCGCTGGGCATCGCCCTCGGCTTGACCCACCGCGCCCGGGTGCTCGCGGTGCTGGGCCGGGAGACCGAGGCCGCCCAGGACGCGGCCGAGGCCGTGCGCTGCACCCAGGAGGTGCGCTCCGACGAGGACGAGCTCCTGGCCCGAGCCACCCTGGCGCGGATCGCGTGTGATCGCGGCGACGACCGCACGGTGCTCGAGACCCTCGCCGAAGCGGACGACCTGGCCGGTCAGCACGACGTTCAGGGCTTGACCGCCCAGGTCCGCGCCCTGCGCGCCATCGCCCACGCCCGACTGGGGGACGAGGCGGCCGCCCTCGCCGACCTGGACGAGCCCATCCCCGACGACTGGCCCAATGTGCGCGTGCCGACCCAGCTGGCCCGTGCGGCGGCCTACGTGGCCCTCGAGGACCCCGCCAGCGCCCGCCACGCCTACCAGCGCGCCCTGACCCTGGCCGAGGCCAACGGCTACCGCCTGTACCAGCTGGAGGCCCACCACGGGCTCGCCGGGGTCGTGACCGAGGAGAGCACCCAGGCCCGCCACGCCCGCGTCGCCAGCGCCCTCGCGCGCTCCCTGGCCGCGAGTCTGCCCCGCGCCGACGGCACCCGCTTCCTGGCCCGGGGCTGGGGGGGCGTGTGAGCGAGACGGCGTTTGGCGCAGCCCCTGGACCCGGCGCCCAGCTGGGGGGCTGGACGCTGAGCGAGCCTCTCGGATCGGGTGGGATCGCAGCCGTCTTTCGCGCGACCCACGTCGACGGCCGCCAGGCCGCGCTCAAGGTGCTGCACCCCGCCAGCGTCGGCACCGACGAGGTCCGCCGCTTCCAGCGCGAGTACCGCGCCCTGGCCCGGCTGAAGCACCCCAACATCGTGCAGGTCCACGAGGCCGGCGTCGCCGACGGCTACCCCTGGATCGCCATGGAGCTGGTCGCCGGGCAGGACCTGGACGCCACCCTGCGCGCCTGGGCCGAGGACGAGCCCGCCGATCGCTGGGACCGGGTCACGCGCATCGTGTCCGGGTTGTGCCGGGCGCTCGCCTACATCCACGACCTGGGCCTCGTCCACCGCGATCTGAAGCCCTCCAACGTGCTGCTCGACGAGGCCGGCGAGCCCCGCCTGGGCGACTTCGGCGGGGTGAAGGACCGCCACGCCCAGACCACCGCCCTCACCCGCCACGGCGATCTGATCGGCACCGTCGCCTTCATGGCCCCGGAGCAGATCCTCGACGAGCCCGTGGATGCGCGCACGGACCTCTACGCCCTGGGGGCCGTGCTCTACGTCATGCTCACCGATCGGCGCCCCATCGAGGCCGAGTCCGTCACCGGCTTCCTTGCGCGCCACATCGCCCACGTGCCGCCCGCCCCGTCCAGCGTCCGGCCCGACGTGCCCGCTCACCTCGAGGCCCTGTGCCAGCGGCTGCTCTACAAGGACAAGAACCACCGCTACCCCAGCGCCAAGGCCGTGCTGCGCGCCCTCGAGCGCGGCGAGGAGCCCGAGCGGGCCCCCCTGCGCGGCCGCGACACCCTGGTCGGCGCCTGGCACGAGCGCCTGGCCGAGCTCCGCGAGGGTCGCGGCCGGGTGATCAGCCTGACCGGCCCGATGTGGTCCGGAACCGGGTTCGCGCTCCAGAGCCTGCTCCACGACCTCGACCTGCGCGTGCTCCGCGCCAGCGGCATCGAGCGCAACGCCATCCGCACCCTCCTGCACGCCGCAGATCCCGACTGCACCTCCCCCACCGCGGGTCAGCTGCGCAAGCTCGCCGACGCCGTGCGGGGCCGGCCCACGGTCATGGCCGTCACCGACCTCGACCAGGCGGACCCGCGGATCATCGACGCGCTGTCCCGGCTGTGCCGAAAGCTGATCGTCGAGGAGAATCAGCCTCTGATGCTGATCTTCACGGCCAAGCACCCGCCGTCCGAGGCGCTGTCCCCGCTCCACGACCTGGGCCCGCTGATCACGACCCGTTGGCGCCTGGGGCCGATCTCGCGCCGGGCGATCGCCCAGATCCTGAAGGACCGCGGACTGACCGGCGGCACCGCCGGCGTGCTCTCCCGGCGCATGCACGCGGAGCTCCTGGGGCGTCCCGCCGCGGTGGTCGCCCAGCTGGGTGCACTCGTCCGCGAGGGCTGGCTCGGCCTCGACGGCGATCGCCTGGTGCCCCGGCGCCGCCCCCACGCCTGCGCGAGCGATCCCCTCCCGGTGCCCGACGGACCCGGAGACGCCCTGCGCCGGATCCTCGATCGCCTCGACCCCGACGCCCTGGGCGCAGTCGAGGTCCTGGCGCTGATGGGGCGACCGAGCTCGATCCCCCGGGTCCGCAGCCTTGCCGACGTGCCGTCGTCCACGGTCGAGGCGCTGATCGCCGACGGGCTGTGGGACTTCGACGAGGACAGCGGTGCCCTGTCCGCGGCGGTTCCCTGGCTGAACGACGTCGCCGAGGCCGGAATGAGCGAGGCCCGGGTCCGCGAGGTCCACCGGGCGATCGCCGAGAGCCTGGGGCAGTCACGCCGCCGCAACCAGGCCGCCGAGGTCGCCCAGCACTACGAAGCGGCCGGCATGGTCGACCGCGCCTGGCCGCTCTACCTCCGCGCCGCCCGCTCCGCGGCCCAGGACCGCCAGCACAACCGGGTGCTGGACGCCTGCCGCGCCGCGCGCAGGGCCGAGGAGGCCGGCATCTCCGCCATGGACGAGGACAGCGGCCTGCGCCTGCAGTGGTGGGGCCGCCAGCTGGAGGGCGAGGCCTGGCTGGCGCGCGGGGAGTGGCAGCGCGCGATCGCCCCCCTGGCCCACGCCGCCCGCATCGCCCGCGCCCGCAAGGACGACCCCACCCTGGCCCGCTCCCTCGGCAGCCAGGGCCGGGCCTGGTACCGCCTGGGCCGCTTCGACGAGGCCACCCCCTGCCTCGAAGGGGCGCTCCAGTACCACCGCCCCGGCGAGCCCGATCGCGCCTCCGCCCTGCGCGGCCTCGCCGACATCCGCCTGCGCGAGGGCGACCTGACCGCATCGGAGGAGCTGTGGTCCGAGGCGGTGTCCATGGCCCGCGCCGCCGACGCCCGCGACGCCGAGGCCCGGGCCTGCCGCGGGCTCGCCCACCTGCGCACCCTGGAGGGACGGCTGCACGCCGCGAGCGAGCTGCTCGACCAGGCGGAGGACCTGATCCGCGGCACGGGAGATCCGCGAGTCTGCGCTTCGATCCTGGCTCGTTCGCTGGAGCTCGATCTGGCGGCCGGCCGCTACGCCCGCGCCCTGCACCGCTCCGACAGCCTGCTGGAGCTGGTCGAGCGCCGGGACCTCGAGGAGCGCGTGCTGGAGGCCCTCGGACTGCGCGCCGAGTGCTGCCTGGTCCTCGGTCGGGAGCAGGACGCCCGCGATCTGCTCGCCCAGGTCGAGGCCCGCCTGCCTGGCGCCACCTGGCCCGCCCGCCTGCGCGCCGCCCGCCACCGCGCCTGGCTCGGACCCTCCGGCGACGCCCTGCAGCACCTGCCCGGACTGGAGGAGGTGCCCGACGATCCCATCGAGGACGCCGCCGGTCAGGCGTCGGCCGTCCGCGCCCTGTGCCTGGCCGAGGATCGCGCCGAGGACGCGGTCGACCTGGCGCGCTGGTGCCAGCGCCGACCCCGCGCGCGGCTCATCCTGCGCCACGTCCGCATCCACCTCGACGCTGGCGAGGCCCTGCTCCGAGCCGGCCAGTCGCGCGCCGCTCGGGAGGCGGTCAAGGCGGGTCTACGCCACGTCTCGGGGGCCGGTGGTGACGGCCTGCGCCTCGAGCTGCTCGCCCTGTTTCACGAGGCTGACCCGGATCCCCGCATCCGAGCCGCTTTTCGTCAGGTGGTCGAGCGCGTGCTGGACGGCCAGCCCGCCGAGATCCGAAAGGCCTTGTCCCAGCGCGAGACGCTGCGACCCGCATTCGAGAACGTGGGGTAGAGTGAGAGTCCCCACGCTCCCTCCGTTGCCCGCCCAACCGCCCCCGGAGCCAGCCCATGGCGCCTCGCGACCGCGATCGCTCCGACGGCCGCAGCAGCCGCATCGGTGGTGGTACGCCCGGAAGGTCCGAGCCGGTCGAGATGGGCGGGGTCATCATCCACCCCGGCTCGCGGATCGGCAGCTACGTCTTCATCCGTGAGGTCGGCAGCGGCGGCATGGCGCGGGTGCTGCTGGCCCGGGACCCCAGCGGCAGCCTGGTCGCGCTCAAGGTCCTGCGCCGCAACCGCTTCAAGACCGGCCTGCACCGCTTCCGTCGCGAGTTCCGCGCGTTGTCCCGGGTCAATCACCCGAACGTCATCCGGGTCGAGGCCTACGGCGACCTCTTCGGCCACCCCTACATCGCGATGGAGTACGTCGACGGCCCCGACCTGCACTCGCTGATCCGCCAGTTCCGCAACTGGGAGGACGGCGATCGCTGGACGCGCACGGAGGAGATCCTCATCGACCTGTGCCGAGCCCTGTCCGCCGTGCACCGCCGGGGCCTGGTCCACCGCGATCTCAAGCCTTCGAACGTCCTGATCAACCAGGACGGCGTCTGCAAGCTGACCGACTTCGGCATCGTGAAGGACCTGGACCCGTCCCAGGACCCGATGGTCTCGACCACGCTGGTCGGCACCTGGGCCTACGCCAGCCCGGAGCAGATCACCGGCCAGCCGATCGACCACCGCAGCGACCTGTACAGCCTCGGCGTCATCCTCTTCGCCATGTTGACCGGCAAGCGCCCGTTCACCGCCAGCGACATGAACGGCTACGCCGTGCAGCACCGGGATCGGCCCGCGCCCGCCCCCCGGGAGCTCAACCGCCACATCCCCGAGCACCTCGACGAGATCTGCCGCCGTCTCCTGCAGAAGGCCCCGCGGGATCGCTACCAGTCGGCGCAGGAGATCCTCTACCGGCTCGAGGCCGAGGAGCGGGAGACCCTGGTGCGGCCGGGGGCGGGCTGGGAGCCGGCGCTGGTCGGGCGGCAGCTGGAGGTCGAGGCTGTCACCAACGCGATCAGCGGCCTGACCAGCCAGCGCGGCGGCGCGCTCTTCCTCGAGGGAGACGATGGCGCGGGCAAGTCCCGCCTGCTCGACGTGGCCGCCGACCGCTCCCGCAGCCTGGGCATCCCCCACCATCGCGTCGAGTTCAGCAAGGATGAACCGGCATTCTCCGGCCTGCAGGCCCTCGCCTCCTCCCTCGCGTCGGAGCTGGGCTCGCGCACCCCGCCCGAGCTCGCCGACGCCCTGCCCGACTTCGCCAGCGCCGACACCCGCGCCAACGTCCGCCACGCCGTGTTCGACGGCATCCGCGAGGCCCTGCGCCGCCTGCTCGACGACCAGCCGCAGATCCTCGTGCTCGACGATCTGCACCAGGCGCCGCCCCGCTTCGTCGAGTTCCTGTCCTACCTGGTGCGCTCCCTGGTCGTGACCGAGTCGCTGCCCCTGCTGGTCATCGCGACCCTGCGCCCCAAGGGCAACGCCATGGTCGACACCCTGGCCGACGGCGAGGAGCTGGGCGTGGAGCCCGTGCGCATCGAGGTCGGAGCGCTCGGCCGCCAGGACGTCACCCGGATCGTCACCAAGCTCACCGGCGACACCCTGCCCGCCCGCCTGCTCGCCCAGCGCCTGCACAGCGAGACCGAGGGCAACGCCTTCTTCGTCGTGGAGTTCCTGCGGGCGCTCATGGGCAACGGCACCATCCGCCGCAACGGCACCGACTCCCACGAGCTGCTGCTGGAGCCCGACGAGATCGCCACGGGCCACCTGGAGATCCCCCAGGGTGTACGCCAGATGATGCGCAGTCGCCTCGACGGGGTGGCCGCTCGGGACCGGGAGAGCCTGGAGGCGCTGGCAGTGGGCGGACGCGAGGTCGACCTCGACGTGCTGCTCGACGTCTTGGACCTGGATGAGGAGACCGTGCTGGACGGACTCGAGCGCCTCCTGGCCAGCGGCATCGTGCGCGAGCGCCGGGCGGGCGAGCTCATCTTCTACGCCGTCAGCCACCGCAAGTTCGCCGACGTGGTCTACCGGGACCTCCACCCGGACCGCCGGGCACGCCTGCACCGCCGCATGGCCGCCGCACTCGAGCTGCACTACGCCAACAACCCCGCCGCACTCGAGGTCGTCGGCGAGCACTACCGCCGGGCCGGCGACACGGGCCGCGCCTACCGCTACCTGGTCGCCGCGGCCCGCCGCCTGCTGGACCGATCGCTGGTGCAGGAGGCGTGGGGACTCACCGAGAAGGCCGCTGCCATCGAGGAATCCGCCCTGGCGGACCTCGAGCCCGAGGACTTCCGCGCCTACCGTCGGGACCTGCTCCAGGTGCGCGCCCAGGTGCTCTCCAACCGCGCCGAGTGGACCGAGGCCGAGGCCAGCTTCCGCGCCGTGCTGCGCCTGGCTGACGAGGACCACGACACCCGCGCCGCCACCCAGGCCCGCATCGAGCTGGCCCAGGTCCTGGTGCTCCAGCAGCGCTACGAGGCCGCCCAGCAGCTGGCCCAGGAGGCGCTCGAGTCCAGCCGCCGCCTCCACCACCGGCGCGGGGTCGCCGAGGCGCTGCTGTCCATGGCCAGCGTCGCCTGGGCCGAAGGACGCATCGACGACGTCGAGAGCCTGGCCAACGAGGGCCTGCTGGTCGCGCAAGGAGACGAGCTGGCCGCCCAGCGCGCCGAGCTGCTCCTGGCCGTGACCGTAGCCCAGGCCACCAAGGGCCACCTCGCCAGCGCCACCAGCGGCCTGACCGAGGCGGAGGGCATCTTCCGGGAGCTGCGCCGCAAGCGTCACCGCTGCCTCGCGCTCGCCAACCTGGCCGAGCTGATGACCTGGCAGGGCGAGCCGCTCCAGGCCCGCCAGCGCGCCCACGTGGCCATGCAGATCGCCACCGATCTGGACTACAAGCTCGGTCGCATCGCCGCCCAGCGGGCGATGGGCGTCGCCAGCACCGATCTCGGTCGCATCCAGGAGGGCCGGGGAGCGCTCCTCGACGCCCTGCTGATCGCGCGCCAGATCGACCTGCCCGAGGAGATCGTCGCCTGCATGGTCGGCCTCGCACGACTGGATCTGGAGCGTGGAGAGCCGGCGTTGGCCCGCCGTAATGCTCGCCTTGGCCTCGAGGCCAGCGCCGACCGGGACCCCGAGCGCTACCGCCCCCTGCTCCAGGCCCACCTCGCCGAGGCCCAGGCCGGTCTGGACGAGATCGACGCCGCCCGCACCCACCTCCTCGAGGCCATCGGCGCCATCCCCGGCCTGCCCATTCCCCGCCGCACCCAGGTCCACCTCGCCGTCGCCCGCGCCGCCCTCGCCGTCGGTGACCGCGACCTCGCCCGCCAGCACGCCCGCACGGTCCTCCAGACCGCCGGATCCCGCGGCTTCCGCCTGCTCTCCCTGGAGGCCCGCGCCATGCTCGCCCTGCTCTCCGACGAGCCCGAGCGCACGACCCACCAGACCGTCGGCCAGGAGCTGGCCCGGGACTTCGTCAGCGCGCTCCCCACCCCGCTGGCCGCGTCCTTCAAGCAGCGCGGCTTCCTGTCGATGCTGGGGCCGCTGATCGACGATGATCCCGACGACGACCTGGCATTCGACGATCTGTGAAGCGCCTTTGACCCTGCCTGAGCCGCTGACGCTCAACCTGCAGCCTCGAACGGCCGATCCCCCTCGTGGGCCAACGCAGCGCCCTGAGGAGTAGGACATGGGTCAGCCCGCGCTCAAGCCGCACAACCGCCGCGATCACGACCGGATCGCCGTGGACGTCGAGGTCACCATGACCTCGGAGCACAACTTCTACACCGGGTTCACCGAGGACATCAGCGCGGGAGGGCTGTTCATCAGCTCCCACGAGACGCTGCCCATCGGCACCGAGCTCACGTTCAGCCTGAAGCTGGGCAAGGGTGTGGTGAGCTGTACCGGCGTGGTGCGCTGGGTCCGCGAGCCGAGCCCGTACCTCGACGGTGTGCCGCCCGGCATGGGCGTGCAGTTCGACGACATCCCACCCAACGTCGCCGCCGCGATCAACGAGTTCATCGCCAGCCGCCGCGACGCGATCTTCTTCGACGACGACCCGATGTAGCGGTCCCTCCGCCGCGGCTCAGCTGCGGCGGCGCCGACGGGCCAGCAGCGCGCCCAGGGCTGCAAGACCCAGCAGCCCCGCGCCACCCGTGGTGCTGACGCTGGAGCAGGTGCCGACGGCATCCTCCGGCGGGCGCTCGGGCAGGTCCCAGTCGCCGAAGTTGGTCGTCTCATCGACGACGCCGTCGCCGGGGTCGGTGACCAGGGACGGATCGAACACGGTCGCGTCGGAGTTCTCCAGGATCCAGGCCCGGAACAGGTCGACCCGCGTGATGCCCGAGCCGCCGGTGATGCAGCTGCGGCGGTCGCCATCGATGTCGTAGACGAACGAGTTTACGCCCACGATCGACCAGATCCCGTCGCCTTCCCGGCGCAGGCCCGCGCCGCCGGAGTCGCCGGAGCACAGGTTCGTCTCGAGGTCCTCCGACAGCAGGAAGTCCCCGGACACCCGGGTGAAGGCCTTCTCGGTGTGGCGCTTGATGCCCGAGTCACCGCCGTTGTCGAAGGTGACGCCGAAGCCCACGTAGTCGAACAGCTCTCCGACCGGGATGGCGTAGGCGTCCCCGCCGTACAGGGGCGTGGGCGCGACGGCTCCGTACGACGTCTCCATGCGCACGATGCCGATGTCCGCACCGGCGGACACGTCGCGGTTCCAGTCGGGGTGCCCGAACGCCTCGACAACCTGGGAGGAGAACTCCACCTGGCCGGCGTTGAGGTTGTCCCCGAAGACGACATAGGCGTCCACGCCGCCGCGCAGGTAGTCATTCAGCGCGTCCACACAGTGGGCCGCGGTGAGCACCTCGTGCTCCGAGATCAGCGTCGCCGAGCAGAAGCTGGACGCCCCACCGCCGCCGGCGGCCACCAGGGCGCCGACCGTGTCGTAGTCCCGAGTCTCCTCACCGTTGACGATGCTGGGCGCGAGCTCTTCGCCGAGGTCGGAGTCGGTCGGATCCGCCGGTCCGTCCTGCTCTTCCACCGCGCCGAGCAGTCCGGAGGTCTCCGGTCCACCGGCCCAGGCCGGCGTGATCAGCAGCGTCAGCGCGACAACGAGCGAGCGGGTGACCAAGGCGCCTCCAGAGCAGGGCCGGCAATGTAGCGCACGACCGCCCCCGTGTCCCTTGCGAGGATCCGAACCTCGGCGTTCGCCGATCCCTTCTGGAGCCCCGCTCACGCCAGCCACCACGCCCCGAGCACGAAGACGAAGAACGCGACGCTGACGTAGCCGTTGAGGTCGAAGAAGGCCTTGTCGATCCGGGAGAGGTCACCGGGGCGCACCAGCCAGTGCTCGTAGGCGAGCACGGCGGTGATGACCGCGAACCCGATCCAGTAGGGCCAGCCGAGGGGGGTGAGGAAGGGAAGTGCGGCCAGGCAGCCGACGGTGACGACGTGCAGCACGCCGGACGCGACCATGGCCCCGGTCTCGCCGAGCGCCTGGGGCATGCTGTGCAGGCCCTCGCCGGAGTCGAACTCGCGGTCCTGCAGGCTGTAGAGCACGTCGAAGCCGGCGACCCAGGTGGCGACCGCGACCGAGAGCACGAACGGCGTCCAGTCGTAGCTGCCGGTGATGGCGATCCACACCGCGGTGGGGGCGAGCGCCAGGGCCACGCCGAGCACGAGGTGGCACAGGGCGGTGAAGCGCTTGGTCAGCGAGTAGCCCCAGATGACGGCGATCGCGATGGGCGAGAGCGCGAGGGTCAGCCAGCCGAGCAGGCCGGAGAAGAGCACGAACAACGCCGCGGATCCGAGGGTGAACGCCCAGGCGGCGGTCAGCGAGATCTGGCCCGACGGGAGCTCCCTCGTGGCGGTCCGGGGGTTCTTCGCGTCGATGTCGCGGTCGATGATCCGGTTGAACCCCATGGCGCTGGACCGGGCGGTCACCATGCACAGCACGATGAGCACGACCTGCCACACGGTCGGCGCCTGCACGCTGGCCGCGAGCACCGCCGCCGCGAGCGCGAACGGCAGGGCGAAGATGCTGTGGGACAGCTTGATCATGCGGCTGTAGGTGACGAGCGGGCTCGCCGCGGTGGCGGTGCTCATGGGGCCTCCGTCGGGATCGACAGCGGGAGGGGTCCGGCGGGCAGGAGCCAGCGGCGCTGGGGCGCACGGCGAGGGAGATCGGCGAGGTCGCCGTCGAGCTGGACCAGGCCGGGAGCGTGGCCGGACACGAAGGCGCCCAGTCCGACGAGGCCCAGGACGTCGGCGCCGCCGCGGGTGGCGAGGTCGAGCCAGGTCGCGACGGGCACGTCCGGGGCGAGCCGGGCGAGGGCGGGGATCTCGGCGAGCAGGTCTTGATCGGGGCAGGAGACGAGCCCATCGGTGCCGAGTGCGAGGCGCACGCCCCGGGCGAGCAGGTCGGTGACGTCGGGGGCGCGTCCGCCGATGTGCAGGTTGGAGCGCACACACAGGGCGAGAGGCGTGCGGGAGTCGGCGAGCTGCTGGCGCTCGTGGGGGGTGAGGTCGACCCCGTGCACGGCCAGGGTCTGGGGACCCAGCGCCCCGATCTGCGCGAGCCAGTCGACCGGGCCGGCGTAGGGGCCGGCGAAGGTCCACTGCACGCCGATGTCGTCCAGCAGGTCGGCGAACGGGCCGTCGCCGCGGACGAGAAAGCGGCGCTCGGCGGGATCCTCGGCCAGGTGGACGCTGCCGGGCACGGACGCGCTGGCAGGGTGGGCACGCAGGGTGGCGGCGGCCAGGTCGGGGTGGGTCGAGTAGGGGGCGTGGGCGCAGGGGCGCTCGACCACGGAGGTGCGACCGCGGGTCGTCACGGCGTGCAGGCCTGGAGCCTCGGCGACCCCCGCCTCCAGGCGCGCGGGGTCCTGGCCGAGGCGCTCGCGCTGGACGATCCCCGACAGGCCCGCCTCGTGGAGGACGTCCGCGGTCGAGGGTCCCCCGGCGATGTCGCACACGGCGGCCGCACCGGTGAGGGCGAGGGCGCGCGCCGCGATGGACGCATCGCGATGTTCGGCGTCCAAGCCCGCTTGTCCCCGCTGACCGAACTGGGCGCGGATCCAGGGGGGCAGCCCGTCCCCGCCCGGCACGAGGCCGACGTGGGACAGCTCGAGGTGGGTGTGGGCGTTGATCAGGCCGGGGACCAAGAGCCCGTCCAGGCGCGGCTCGCCCGGGAGCGCGGGACCGACGTCGACCAGCACGTCGCCGTCGAAGGACAGGGTGGCGAGGGCCACCTGCGCGTCCGGGAGCAGGACCCGGCCCGTGAAGCGGCGGGCCTCGGCCACGTCAGGC
>CALATR010000057.1 GCA_937891875.1 uncultured Pseudomonadota bacterium
ACGCACGGGACGCGGCCTTTGTCCTGTCGACGCTGGCGGCGATCGCCTTCATCGCGATCTGGCCCCTGGTCGTGATCAGTGGCGGCGCGCCGCACACCGACGCCGACACCGACACCAATGCGGACACCGACACCGATCCGGTCGTCGAGCAGGTGCGGCACGATGGCTGACAGCACCCGCTGCCGATCCTGCGGAGCTCCCTGGACGCTCGTCGACGGCGATGACGGCGAGAAGCTCCCGGCGCCGCTCTGCGCGTACTGCGGGACCCTGCACGACTCGATCCCCGAGCGCATCCAGGTGCCAGGCACCGACACGACCGTGCCCACTCAGGCGGCGGCGGGCCTCGCACTCGGACTCGCCGGGATCCTCGCCAACACACCGGATGTTGCCCGCCTCGGCGCCCGGATCATGGCCCCCTACGTCGCCGAGCTCGCCCGGGACTTCGCGAGCAAGGGCCCCGTGGTCGACGCTGGCGAGCCCACCGACGCCACCCAAGCCCACCCCACCGACGAGGCCGATCGGCCCGATCCGGAGGTGCCATCGTGAAGATCGCCATCGCGCTCCCCATGTACTCCGACGCCCCGGCCCTGGCCGCGGTCAGCTGGATCGGCCTGGACCGCGCCCTCACCGCCGCCGGCCACGACGTCGCCTGGAAGGTCCGGATCGGCGACGGGATCATCCAGCGCGCCCGCAACCGGGTGTGCGGTGCCATCGCCACCGGCCTCGGCGACCTCGACGAGCTGGACGTCGTCCTCTGGCTCGACGCCGACACGGTCGTGGCCGAGCCCGAAGCTGTGCAGCGCATGCTCGAGACCCTGCACACCACCGACGGGATCGAGTTCGTCGCCGCGGCCTCGAGGCTGAAGCGCCCGGGCATGCAGTTCTCGGCCTCCCCCATCCTGCCGCTGCAGCCCCACGACGAGCACGACCGGCTGATCGAGGTCACCGGCGTCGGGGCGTCGTGCATGGCCTGGTCGGGCCAGCTGTTCCAGCACCTGGTCGGCGAGGCCGCCTGGTTCAAGACCGACGAGGGCGACGCGCCGCGGATCTGGCGGGAGGGACTCGCCGAGCTCGTCGACGACGACGGCGAGCCCATCCCCGGCTACTGCCGGATCAAGGGCGAGGATCTCACCCTCTGCGACGATCTCCGGGGGATGGGGATCACGCTGTGGTGCGACATGGCCGTGCCCCTGGGCCACGTCGGCGCGTTCAACTTCGCGGGCACCTTCGCGGACTTCCGCGAGCAGCTCGAGGCGATGAGCGACGCGTCGCAGGGGCCGGGATGAGGCGGACGATCGCCGGGACCGGCTGGAGGGAGGCGTTCTACCTGCTCCTCCCGTCCGTCGGCGTCGTGTTCACGCTGGGGATCTGCGCCGGCGGTGCGCTCCACGCGTGCCAGGGCGCGCGCGGGCCAGCTGATGCCGACGGTCAGGTGGTGGAGTGCGAGCTCGCGGCCGCCGGCGGAGCGCTACCGGGCGTCATGCTCTACCGGTGCGGGGACTGCCTCGTGAACCCGAAGGGCGGCGTGCACTGCGACAGCGTCATCGGGCGGGTGCCGTGATGGGGGCGACGAACGCGCCGATCGATGCGCACGGGGCCCGGCTCGCCGTCGACGACATCGTCGTCCTCATCGAGGGTGCGGACGCCGGCAGCTTCGCCAAGATCTGCCGTGCGGCGCCGGAAGGCCTGACCGTGCAGGTCTACGATGCAGACGGCCAGGACCGCGGCCTGGACACGATTCCGCTGCGGCCAGGTCGCGGCACGTCGGTGAAGACGCGGACGGTGGACCTGGTGCTCAACGCCGGCGAGCTCGGCGAGCTGCACCTGGAGCTGCAGCACGGCGAGCTGAGCCGCGTCGAAGTCCGCCAGTTCCCGCCCAAGGACTCGGGCCGCGTCCGCTGGGACACGCTC
>CALATR010000058.1 GCA_937891875.1 uncultured Pseudomonadota bacterium
AGGGAGTGGAGGGGCGGTCTCTGGTCCCTGGTCTCTGGGGCCTGACTCGAGCGGGGGCGTCTGCCGGGGAGTCCGTTGGTTCGCAGCGCCGCAATTCGTAGCGTCCACCCTTCACGACGGCAGCTTGGCTGCCCGAAGCTCCACGGCACTGCGGCCGCACCGAGACGTACTCCAGCCCGCCATGTCGTGGGCCCAGAGACCAGAGACCAGAGACCAGGGACCGCCCCTCCACTCCCCCGCTGGAAGCAACGGATCCGCGCCAGACGATCCGCCCCTCCGCTCCCCCGATGGAATCAACGGATCCGCGCCGGACGATCCGCCCCGCCACTCCCCCGCTGGAAGCAACGGATCTTCGCCATACGATCTACCGAACCACCTCGACGTTCCCCTGCTCGTCCACCGCCAGCGGCAGCGCCCCAAAGGGCGTGTCCACGTCGACCGTCGCGTCCAGGCCTGCGTCCAGCCGGCCCCCGTTCGTGAGCACGTTGATCACCGCCGCGCCGCCCTGGACCAGGTCGATCGTCAGGGGGACTGCGATGATGCGCTCCGTGGCGCCGTCGACGCCGCCCAGCTCATTGACGATGCCGTCCGCGACGTCGCGACCGGCCAGGGAGACCGTGTAGTCGAGGTCCGTGAAGTTCAGCGTGCTGCCGTGGTCGTTGTCGATCGCCAGGTCCAGCTCGACCGTGGCCTCGCCCTTCAGCACGTCGACCCTGCCGACCCGGAGCTTGCCCAGGCGGAACTTCGGCGTTCGAAGCGCAGGAAAGCGACCGTCCGCGTTGTAGGGCAGGTCCAGCGGGCCCCAGCGGGTGTCGAAGCCGAACTCGCCGCCGAGGCCGAAGTCGACCTGGTCCTCGCCGCGGGTCGCCTGGATGGTGTCGTACACGTCGGTCCACACCAGGGACGCCGGGATGCGGACCCGGGCGGCGTCGAGGGCGGGCAGGCTCAGGCCCTCGGGCTCGTCGCCGGAGAGCAGGGAGATCTGCTCCAGCTCGAGGTCGTAGGAGAAGCGGGCGAGGGAGACCTCGATCGGGTTCGGGTTCTCCACGCGGAAGACGAACTCGGCGTCGACGTGCTGGAAGTCGATGTCCTCCACCTCGAGCGTGTCGAACTGCACCTTGGGCGTGATCGCCTCCAGCTCCTCGCAGGCCGACAAGGTCAGCAGGGCGAGCAGGGGCAGGGCGATCTTCGGGGATCGACTCGGCAGGGTGGTCATCGGAAGAGTCCTTCGGCCGGGGCGGGCAGGTCGAGCAGCTCGTCGCCTTCGACGTCCGGGAGCGAGGGATCTTCGATGTCGCGTCCAACGCCGATGACCACAGTGTAGCCGGCGTCCAGCGCCCCCCGCACGGTCTCGGCCCTGGCAGCCGGGTCCGAGGAGCAGGCATCGGTGATCGCGTCGGGCACGCCCAGCAGGCGCTCGGGCAGGCGCTCCAGCGCGGGGGCGACCTCGTCGACCGAGCCCGTCAGCGACCACACCAGCGCCGGGTGCAGGGGGGTCGTGAGCGCGGCCTGCCACCCGGGGGGCGCTTCTGTCGGAGGGTCCCAGGCATAGCCGGGCAGAGCACCGGTCAGGCAGGCGGAGATCTCGGTCCAAGCTGTAATCTCGTCCGAGCTGGGGCGCATGCGGGTGGGGTTGGTGGCGCGGCGGGACAGCACCACGCCGACGTGCACGCTGACCTGGTCGCCGTCGATGGGGAGCCTGGCGACGGTGATGCCTCGGGCGGGAGGCGGCCCCTTCATGGCGGCGTCGGGGGGCAGCACGGCCGGGAGGCGGGCGAGGCTGGGCCCGAGGAGCCTGGTCAGGGTGGCGGCCTCGTCATCGGTCCTGCCGACGGCCCGGGCGAGGATCGTGCCTCGGGTGAAGCGCGGCGTCTCCCAGCCCGGCCGGAGCTGGGTCGTGGGGTCGAGCGCGCCCAGGCGTCCGACGACCGGGTGGCCGTAGGGGTGGGCCTCGTAGAGCAGGCCGTACAGTACGTCCCGGGTGGCGTCGGTCGGGTCGGGGTGGGTGAGGGCGTCGGCCGCCTGGTCGACGAGCCCGGCGCGGTCGGCGAACCCGCCCAGCAGGCGATCGACGGGTCCGACACACGAGGCTGCGTCCGACGGGCAGACAAGCGTGTACCAGGCGTGATCGCGTCCGACGTGCACGGTGACGGTGGGCGCGTGGGGCCGCGCCATGGCCGCGTGCCAGGCCTGCCCCTCCTGACCCGGCGCGTCCCAGCGTGACCCGCCGGCGAGCATGACCAGCTCGACCAGGGGGCCGGCCGCGTCTGGATCGACCACCGGCTCGACGAATACCGGCTCCTGGGCGAGCGCCATCGCGGCCGGCTGGTGCGGGATCTTGGGGGGGCAGGCGGTCAGGCCCAGCACGAGGGCGGCGGCCGCGGCCACGGAGGGCGTCTTGTGTACGTGCAGGGGTTCCTCCGAGGTTGTCGCGTAGCTTGTGGTACAATCGCGCTCAAGCGTCCCACGAGGTCGCTGGCAGCAGGTTCCTCCAGACGGGAGTCACTCATGAGTGTTGCGGCGGTGTTCGACCATGCCTCCTCCGACCGTGAACTCATCCGGAGGCTCCGCCGTGGCGCCAGTCAGGAAGAAGACGTCGAGGTGATGCCCGAGAGCGTGGCCTGGCACATCTACCTGGAGCTGCGTCGCCGCGGGAATGACCGTGCGACCGGCCTCTTCCTCGACACGCTCCGCCACCTGCACACCCGCCGCTCGATCGGGTCGGTGGAGCTGCCCAGCACGGACGCCATGCCCGAGGAGCACCGCCTCATCGAGGACGAGGATCCCTTCCTCGCGGACCTGTGGAAGGCGTACAAGCGCTGCATCCAGCACAACCGCACCGGCCCGGCGTCCCAGCTCCTGCGGGACATCGAGGAGCAGCTGCTCAAGGCGTGAAGCACGTCGTCGTCGCGGTCATTCCCGACATGCACCACGTGGTCGGGCACGGTGGAGCCGAGGCCGGAGCGCAGGCGCGTCAGGCGCTCCTCCAGGCGGTCGGTACGCCCGAGCGCGGCCTGCTGATCGACGGGATCTGGGCGACCTTCTCCGACGCCGACGTCGCCCTCGACGGGGCCTTCGCGCTGGCGTCCACGGGCGCTGCCGTGGCGCTCGCTGCGGGAGACATGGTGGCTGAAGCCGGTTCCCCGCCGACCGGCGCCGCTCCGTTGCTGGCCGCGAACGCCGCCCGAGCTGCTCGATCCGGAGAGCTGCTCGTTCCTTCGCGCTGGCTCGACGGCCGGGAGCTGCCGCTCGGCGTGGGGCGATTTCCCGCGCCGGAGGGGCTGATCGACCACGCGCCCCAGATGGCGATGCTCAAGGACTACCGCTGACGGGGATCGGGGCCTCCGGCCGCGCGACGGTCTTTGAGGGGGTCGCATCGGCTTTCACCACTGAGGAGCTGAGCACCGGAGATCTGACGGAGGGACCTCCGGGGTCAGGCCGACAGGTGTGACATCTTGCTCCGCGATGATCTCGGTCGCCGAAGCACCAGAACCCCGCCGTCTCGGCCTCAAGCCACCCCGATGTCCCGCAGCCGCTCGAAGAAGAAGTCCTTCACGCTCACCGCCTCTCCACCCCAGAACGGCGTCAGCATCCGGTGGGGGTTGGGGTGCAGGAAGAAGGGCATGGACAGGCGGCCGCCGTCGGCGCCTTCGGGGTTGACGACCCGGTGGGTGGTGGCCGGGAGGCGGCCGCCGGTGATGAGCTGCATCATGTCGCCGGTGTCGCAGATCATGACGTCGGGCGGGGTCGTGACCGGGAGCCACTCGCCGTCGCGGGTGAGGATCTGCAGGCCGGGGCGGGTCGAGGCGGGCAGCACGGTGATGAGGTTGATGTCCTCGTGCTGGGCGGCACGGACGGCACCCGCGGGGACCTCGCCCTCCTGGTCGGGGTAGTGGATGACCCGGAGCACGCTGTTGCCGTTCTCGATGAGGTCGGCGAACGTGCCGGGGGGCAGCTCCAGGTAGTCGCCGAGGTCCTCCAGCAGGCGGTTGGCGAAGCGCTCCTGGGCGGCGAAGAGCTCGGACATGGTCGCGCCAAAGGCGGGGAGCTCGCTCGGGAACTGGTTCGCGGGCACGTCTCCGCTCTGCACCAGCTCGTGGTCCGCGGGCAGGGTGCGGCCGACGTGCCAGAACTCCTTGAGGTCGGGGGCGGCGGTGTCCTTGGCGTGCTCGACGCCGAAGCTGGTGTAGCCGCGCTGGCGACCGTCCTCGGGGGTCTCGTACTGCTGCTTGACCGCGTCGGGCAGGGCGAAAACGTCCTGGCTGACCTGGTAGGCCTCGGCGAGCAGGCCGTCGCGCAGGCCGTGGTGGGTGACGGCGACGAAGCCGATGGACTCGAGCGCCTCGCCCAGCGCCTTGGCGAAGGCGGCGCGGCGCTCACCGCCGGCCAGGGAGTCTCGGTAGTCCACGACGGGAATGGAGAACGACATCGGGGGCCTCGCGGGGGGGAGAGCGGGGTCGACGAGGGAGTTCGGGGTCTGTGCTACTCGACCAGGCGGAGGAACGGCGCACCCTTCGGGGGCGGCGGCTCTTCCTCGGCCTCGGGCTCGTCCGGCTCGGGCTCGTACGCCTCGGGGAAGAAGGCGACCCGGCGGATGGACGACCAGGGGAAGGTGCAGGTGTAGATCGCGTCGAACGACAGCTTCAGCGTCACGCCGAAGGTGTCGAACTCGGGCTCGTTGTAGCTGTGGTAGGCGGCGTCGAGCTGGATGGGGAGCTCGCCGCCCTGGTAGCGGTCGAGCACCATGCGGGGCACGCCGGAGTCCTCGAGCTGGGACGCCTCGGCCTGGAAGAAGAACGTGCAGCCGAGGCCGAACCCGACCTCGAACAGCTGGCGGATCTGGTTGCCCAGCGGGTCGAGGGCATCCATGAGCGCCAGGGCGGTGTCCTCCTGGTCGAGCTCCATGTCGTCGTCGAGAGGGGACTCGTAGGGCAGGGGCGCCGGCGCCTCGTAGGGCGTGGCGTCGTCCTCCTCGTCCCCGAGGTCGAGGCCGAGATCTTCAGGTTCGAGCTGCAGTCCCTGCGACAGCAGGATCAGCTCGTCCACGGTCATCGCCTCCTCGCCGGCGAGCAGGGCGTCGAGACGCGCGGTGGACATTCCGGCACGCAGCGCGAGCTCCGCACGGGACTCCGAGCGCATGGTCACGATCTGGCGCAAGCGCGCGACGAGGGGCTCGCTGGGTCGACTCACGGGGCCTCCGCGGCGCGCAGTGCTAACGCCTCCCGGCCGGGTCGGCAGGGTGGTGCCACGTCGGGTGGCCCGTCAAGCGGGACGAGCTCGGCGTTCCAGACGTTGTCCCGTCCCTTCGGACGGGCGACGTCTAGTTGATCATCACGAAGGCGCCCTTCACCTTCGCGAGCATGCCGCCCTTCATCTCCGCCATCAGGCCGCCCTTGGCCTTGAACTGCAGGCCGCCCTCGATGGAGGCGACCATGCCGGCCTTGGCCTTGAACTGCATGCCGGCCTTGATCTCGTAGTTCATGCCGGCTTCGTGCTTGGCGTTCATGCCGGCCTTGAACTCGTGGTTCATGCCCGCCTTGAACTTGGTGTTCATGCCGGCCTCGAACTCGTAGTTCTTGCCGACCTTGAACTTGGCGTCCATGCCCGCCTCGAAGAAGAGGTTCTTCGCGGTGCGGATGTGGATGTCGCCCTTGTTGTTGGCGAGGATGATCCGGCCGTCCTTGCTGTCCATGATCAGCGCGAGCTGACCGGACTTGTCCCAGATCTGGACGGTCTCCTTGCCGCTGGTGTCGTCGAAGCCGATGATGTGGCCCGAGCGCGAGCGCCAGAAGCGGCGATCGTTGTCGGCGTCATCGGAAGAGCCCTTGTCGAACTCGTCCTTCGACCACTTGCCCTTCCACAGGGTGCGGCTCTGCGACGCGAGGCCGGAGACCGCCTCCTTCGGGGGCTTGTCCTCGCCGTTCCAGACCTGGCCGACGATGACGCCGACGTCCTGGGTGCCGTTGAGGAACATGACGATGACCTCGTCGCCGACCTCGGGCACCGCGTACATGCCGAACTCCTTGGAGGCGTTCGGCGAGACCTGCCGCAGCCAGTAGGAGATGGGCGACTGGTGCAGCGTCGGGAACTTGCACTGGATCCGCCCGAGGGCGTCCGGATCGTCGTTGTCCGTGACGATACCGATGACCGGGTACGAGACGACACCGGAGGAGGGGCGTCCGCCTCTGTCGGTGAGCTTGGCCATGGCGAGGCCTCCAAAGATAGAACACAGATAGAGATAGCCGAAGGGAAGATAGGCCCGTTTCGTCGGGTGCGTCAAGCAAGGTCGGGCCGGGCTCGACGGGGTCGACCTCGCCTGCGATGATGCCCGCACCCACGGGAGGAGCATGGCCGACTACTTGACCTCCGGACCCGCTCGGATCCTGTCCAGCGGCACGGCGACGACGTTCCTGGGGCAGTCGCTCTCGGTGTCCTTTCAGCTGATCGACGACAGCTGGTACCGCATCGACTTCGCCTGCCTGCAGGAGGATCCGCCGGGCGAGCCGGAGGTGGAGTCGGAGGCTCGACCGTGGGGGATCACCCTGACGCTGCACGACTTCGACGGCGGGCGGGGCAGCGCCGTGCCGGTGCTCCTGGGAGAGGACGGGGACGACCTGTACTTCCTGCACTTCCGGGTGTTCCGCTACGGGCGCACGGCGGACCACACGGTGCACTGGACCGTCTACACGGTGAGCAAGCAGGAGGTGAACTGGACGCCGAACGAGGGTTTTCAAGCCTGATCTCGTGGATCGGAAGAAAAAGCCGTCGCGAGGTGTAAGGAACGGAAGACGGGCCTCGTTGGTCGGCCGAACACGCGGGACGAACCCGCGACACGCTCGGAGGTCCACCATGGCTCGTACCCCCACCGTCGTCCCCGCCCTGCTCACCGCTGCTGCCGTCGGCCTGTCCGCCCTGGCTCTGTCGGGGTGCTTCGCCAAGCAGTCGGCCGAGCCGATGGTCGAGGATGTGGCGCTGTCCACGGACGGCTCCTCGGCGGACGAGGGCAAGCGGGACTCGAACCGCAACGAACAGGCCCGCCAGATCACGGCTGGCGAGCTGGCCGCGGGGGCGGACCTGCAGCCCGCCCCCGACGCTGCCAGCGCGCCGGCCCGGCCCATCACCGAGACGACCTCCACCCGCAGCACGGCAGGGGCGGGCCGCAGTGTTGCCCCGAACGCGGACCCGGCGCCGCCGCTCGTCACCGCGGTCGCCGGCGGCAGCACGGCCTCCAGCAGCGGCGCCATCGCCTACGAGGCAGAGGAGGCCGAGGAGGACGCCTTCGATGACGCCCGGGGCGTCGGTGGCCTGATCAGCAAGGAGTCCCTCGAGCGGGTGCCGATGGGCCGTGCGGGCCCCGCCCAGCGCGCGAAGAAGGCCGAGGAGCTGCGCGACAAGTCCGCCTCGTCGGCGACCACGATGGGCTGGACCGACAACAGCGGCGCCGCGGACGGGGATGCGCTCACCCCGGTCGTGCCCGAGTCCAACACCGAGGACTTCACCAACTACGGCATCAACGGCTTCACCCTGACCGAGCGCGACGGCCTGTCCACCTTCGCCGTGGACGTCGACACCGCCAGCTACACGATCACCCGCCGCAAGCTGCGCGAGGGCTACCTGCCGCCCCAGGACGCCGTGCGCGTCGAGGAGTTCGTCAACTACCTCCCCTACGAGTACGCCCAGCCCAAGCCCGGCCACCCGTTCTCGGTCGACGTCGAGGCCGCGCCCTCGCCCTACAACGCCCAGAACCACATCGTGCGCATCGGCGTGCAGGGCAAGCAGGTGCACTTCGACACCCGCCGCGCGGTCAACCTGACCTTCCTGGTCGACGTGTCCGGCTCCATGCAGTCCCGCGACAAGATCGGCATGCTCAAGGACACCCTGCGCATGCTCACGAACGAGCTCGAGGACGGCGACACCGTCGCGCTCGTGACCTACGCCGGCGCCACCAAGGTCGTGCTCTCGCCGACGCCGATCAGCCAGCGCGCCAAGATCCTGGGGGCGCTCGACGGGCTGACCGCGGGCGGATCCACCGCGATGGGGGCTGGCATCGAGCTGGCCTACGCGCAGGCCGAGGCCGCCTACCGCCCGGGTGCGGTCAACCGCGTCATCGTCGCGTCCGACGGCGACGCGAACGTGGGCGTGACGAGCCACACCCAGCTGTCCAAGTTCATCGCCGGCAAGGCGCAGAAGGGCATCACCCTCACCACGCTCGGCTTCGGCAACGGCAACTACAAGGACACCATGATGGAGCGCCTCGCCAACGATGGTGACGGCAACTACTACTACATCGACTCGCTCCAGGAGAGCCGCCGCCTGTTCGTCGACCAGCTGTCGAGCACGCTGGAGGTCATCGCCAAGGACGTGAAGATCCAGGTCGAGTGGAACCCGGACGCCGTGCTCGCCTACCGCCTCGTCGGCTACGAGAACCGGGACATCGCCGACAAGGACTTCCGCAACGAC
>CALATR010000059.1 GCA_937891875.1 uncultured Pseudomonadota bacterium
CCCGGGGGAGGCGGCGGGCGCGGCCGCGAAGGACGGCGTGACCGGCCTCACCCTGCAGACCTTCCGCGAGGCCGAGGAGTACGTCACCACCGGCGACACCTCCATCCAGGCCAGCCTGTTCGCCGACGAGGTCAAGGACGCCGGCAAGGCGGGGCTCAAGGCCGGGCGCAAGGTGCTCACCCAGTCGTTCAACGGGGCGCGCAAGGACCGCAAGGCCGCCCGGGAAGCCCACGCCGTGCACCAGACCCACCTCGAGCGCATGAAGGCGCTGAAGGACGTCGACCACGGCCTGTCCGACGCGGAGCTGGCCCAGTTCGAGGTCTGGGCCAGCCAGAAGGCCTTCTCGCCCGACGGGGGCATGTACAAGGAGCGGGGCGTGCTGGACGGCAACCTCCAGCAGGGGCGCACCGAGGGCTGGGATCAGCTCGCCCACCAGGAGGAGCTCCGACCCACCCTGGTCGAGCCCACGCTGCGGATGGAGATCACCGAGTTCCGGAACAGCGTGCTGGCACCGCTGCAGGGGCAGCTGACCCGCCACCGCCAGGGTCTGGGTGCCGACCTGTCCGACGCCGACCTGGACGCGTACGAGGCGTGGGTCATGGCGGACCCCAAGGCGATGACCAGCCGGGTGAAGACCGATCCGGTCGCGTTCACGGAGCGGCGCAGGCAGGCGGCGGACGCGCTCGCGGAGGAGAAGGCGTCGCTCGGCTACGCCCACCTCTCGCCGCACGAGAAGGCGTGGTTCGACCAGGCCGCCAAGGACCCCACCCGGGTCGCCGACCTCGCCGAGGGCAGCACGTTGTCGGTCTCGGTGAGCTCGCCGGACGCCCTCGCCCGCTACCGGGAGGACCTGGCGGCGGTGCAGGTGGTCCTCGCCGGGGAGGTGCTCGACGAGATCTACGGTCCCGAAGACGGCCAGACCGCCGAGGACCTCGGGCCCACCGGGCACTCTCGCTACGAGTTCCTCTCCGAGCACAAGGCCGACTTCCTGAAGGGCATCGAGCTGTCCGTCTCGGACGAGGCGGCCAACCGCAAGGCGGTCCAGCAGCGGGTGGACGCCTTCATGAAGGACAGGAAGGAGGCCGACATCCTGGAGCGCCTCGTCGTCACGCCCTCGCGGAAGCCAGCGCCCGAGGCCGAGGCCGCGGCGAGTCCGTGAGTTGCGTCCGGGTCAGCTCCGCGGCCGCGGGCCAGACCAGCTCGACCATGGCGCGCTCGATCTCGTCGTGCAGGGCGGGGTCGGGCACGAGGCCATGGGCCCGCACGGTCTCGGTCGCGGGGCCGTCGTCGGAGAAGCGGCTGCTCGGGCGGTCGAACGCGCCGATCAGGGCGTCGCAGACGGGATCGCCGCCGACCTCGATCGCCCAGCGCAGGGTGGCCCAGGCCAGCGCCGCGTGCTCGGCCTCCTCGGCGGCGATGGCGGACAGCACGCCGCGCACGGCCGGGTCGGTGGCCTGCTCGGCCAGGTGGGCTGCGATCCACGCGCCGACCGTCTCGTTTACACAGCCCTCGCGTGCGGTCGTGACCGCCAGGGCCACCAGGTCCGGCGCGATGGGGGCGGACGTTCCGAGATCGATCGGTCCCGGTCCGACGGGCTCGCCGCCGTAGGCGCTGGCCAGGGCGAAGCAGGCCATGGCGTGGCGGGTCTCGTCGAGGCCGGCCTGC
>CALATR010000060.1 GCA_937891875.1 uncultured Pseudomonadota bacterium
CGAAGGAGGCCGCCGGTGAGGTGCCCTTCACGTTCCAGGGTGTCGAGTGGGAGTCTCAGGAGGACTTCGTCAACTCCGGCCATCGTTGCCACTTCGACAAGACGGACGCCGAGATCGAGGCGCTCGAGGCCTTCCACATGACCCTGCCCGAGTTCGGCTCGGTCTACCCGGGCGCGGCTCCGGGCGGCGGCAAGGGCAAGCCTGGCGGTGGCGGCGGCGGTGGCGGCGGCGGTGGCGGCACGGTCGTGACCGGCGGCGTCATCAACGTGCACTTCCACGTCATCCACAGCGGCAGCGCGGGCAACCTGTCGACCAGCGACATCAACGCCCAGATGAGCGTGCTCAACAGCGCCTACGCCGGCACCGGCTGGTCGTTCGCCCTCGCGTCGACCGACTACACCGACAACGCGTCGTGGTTCGCCATGACCCCGGGCTCCAGCGCCGAGGCCTCCGCCAAGTCCGCCCTGCGCGTCGGCTCCGCGGACGACCTGAACATCTACACGGCCAACCCCTCGGGCGGCTACCTGGGCTGGGCCACCTTCCCCAGCGACTACAGCCGCTACCCCGACGACGACGGCGTGGTCCTGCTCTACAGCAGCCTCCCCGGCGGCTCCGCGTCCCCCTACAACGAGGGCGACACCGGCACCCACGAGGTCGGCCACTGGATGGGCCTGTACCACACGTTCCAGGACGGCTGCCGCAAGTCCGGTGACCAGGTCGCCGACACCCCCCCCGAGAAGAGCGCGGCGTTCGGCTGCCCGACCGGCCGCGACACCTGCCGCGGCGATGGTGTGGATCCGATCACCAACTTCATGGACTACACCGACGACTACTGCATGTTCGAGTTCACGACCGAGCAGGACAACCGCATGGACGCCATGTGGACGACCTACCGGGACGGGAACTAGGAACTGGGTTCTCGGGGCCTGGAGGGATCTGGGCTCCGGGACCGGTCCGAGCAGAACCGGGGCATTCGCCGCCAAGGAACTTGGTGGTTCGCACGGCGACTTTCACCACGGAGGAGCTGAGTCCCGGAGGTCTGACGGAGGAGGCGGCACCAGGTCATTGCTCGACCCGTGGCTCATGAACGGTCTTTCAAGGCCATGAATACCAGGATGAAGTGCCGACGAGTCCCGGCATCCTGGGTGCTCTCCGTCAGACCTCAGGTCCTCAGCTCCTCCGTGGTGAAAACAGGCGTACGACTTTGGTAGTCCGGCACTCCTCACCATCCGCCTTCGCCAGACGTCCCGTTCGTCAACCGACGCCGTCCCCCGTCACCGACTCTGACCCGGTGTCTCCCCGTCCCCACCTTGACCCGGTGTTGGGCGTCGTTACCTGTGGGGGCGACGATCCCCCCGGAGGCACGTGCAGACCCTCTTCGACAAGCGCGCCCTGCTGATCAGCGGCAAGGGAGGCGTCGGGCGCACGACGGTGACCGCCGCCCTCGCCATGGCTGCAGCCCGCCAGGGAAAGCGTGTCCTCGTCGCCGAGATCGGCGAGCCGGATGAAGATCTGGCCGCGCTGGGCCGGCTCTTCGGACGGCAGACGCTGCCCGCGGATCCGGTGCCCCTGGCCCGCAACGTCGACGGCGTGATGCTCTGGTCCCGCAAGGGGCACGAGCGCTTCCTGTCGATGGTCCTGCCGGTCGCCGCGCTCGTTCGGGCGGCCCTGCGCAGCAAGCCGCTCCGGCGCCTGCTCGACGCCGCCCCCAGCCTCAACGAGCTCGGCGTCTTCTACCACATGCTCACCCTCGCCCGGGAGCAGCGCCCCGGCGGCGGCCCCGCGTGGGACCTGCTCATCGTGGACCTGCCCGCCACCGGTCACGCGCTCGGCCTCGCGACCCTGCCCGACCGTATCCTCCAGCTCATCCCCTCCGGCCCGATCGCGCGCTCGGTGAAGGAGGGCAAGGAGGTGTTCTTCGACGAGAAGACCTCGGCGATGGTGGTCGTGACCCTGCCCGAGACCCTGCCGGTCACCGAGTGCCTCGAGCTCATCGAGGGCGTGCGGGAGACGGACCTGCCGGTCGCCGGAGTCATCGTCAACAAGGTCGTGGGCGACGACTTCACCGAGGAGGAGCGCGCGGCGCTCGAGCCGGTCGTCAGGGACAATGCGCTCTTTGGCGCGACCCGCTTCCTGGGCATCGGCATGGTCAGCTCGTCCCTGCGCCGGCTGGAGGTCGAGTCGAAGACCCCGGTGTGGCGCGTGCCGGAGCTGCCGCTCGAAGGTCCGGGCCTCATCCACGGGCTGTCTGACGCCATGCTCGCCGACAAGACCGAGATCCTGGGCGCGGTGGACGTCGCCGAGCCTGCCTCCGGCGACCGTGGAGGTGCCTCGTGAGCGACGATCTGCTGATGGAGGCCGCGGCCGAGTCCCTGTCCCGACCCATGCGCGAGCTGGTCTGCCACCGCGGCATCCTGGTCGTCTGCGGTGCCGGCGGCGTCGGCAAGACCACCACCTCTACCGCCCTCGCCCTGGCCGGCGCGCGCCAGGGTCGCCGGGTGCTCGCCCTGACCGTCGATCCCTCGAAGCGCCTCGCCCAGACGCTGGGCGTGGACCGCAACCTCGAGGCCCCGGTCTCCATCCCGGAGGAGCGCCTGAAGCTCGCCGGCATCGAGCCCCCCGGGGAGCTGCACGCCTGGATGCTCGACCCCAAGCTGGTCGCCGATCGGGTCGTGCAGAAGCTGGCCAAGGACCCCGAAGAGGTCGAGCGCCTCATGCAGAACCGCATCTACAACGGCATCAGCCGGATGGTCGCGGGCATGCAGGAGTACATGGCCATGGAGGCGCTGCACGAGTTCCGCGACGAGGGCCGCTACGATCTCGTCATCCTCGACACGCCCCCGTCCCGCAACGCGCTCGCCTTCCTGGAAGGCCCCCAGCGCATGTCCAGCTTCCTCGACGGCCGGGTGTTCCAGCTCTTCCTGCCCCAGGGCGACGAGGACCACCGCCCTGGCTTCTTCCGCCGCGCCGCCGGTGCCGTGGTCGAGCGGGTCAACCGCATGGTCTTCGGCGACGAGACCTACGAGGACATGCAGGAGTTCTTCGGCTCCTTCGCCGGCATCCTGGGCACGCTCAACCACAACGCGGGCGACATGATCCGCATGCTCGGCGATCCCGACGACGTCGCCTTCCTGCTGGTCACCTCACCGACCGACGCCAGCGTCTCGGACGCCCACTTCTTCCGGGAGCGCACCCGCGAGATGGGGCTTCCCTTCGCCGGTTTCGTCCTCAACCGTTCCCAGGCCCTGGCCGCGGGACGCGACTTCCCCGACTACGATCTGCTCCCTGATGACGCCGAGCCCGCAGCGCTCTCGGGCATGGCGAAGCTCCTGGTCCTCGCGGAGGTGGAGCGCAGCGAGATGGAGCGCGACCGCCACCTGCTGGCGACGCTGGCGGAGGAGGCGGGGGACTCGGCGTTTGCGCTGGCGACGCCGACGGTGCCGGGCGGCGCGAACGACATGCCGAGCCTGCTGAGCATCAGTGACGCGCTGTGGGAGGCGGAGCCGTATCGGGTGTGAGCTTCGCGGTGCTACGAGCACGGCGACGGGGCGAGTTTCGAGATCCGCTGGCGTGAGGTCGCGTCGGTGCGGGGCAGGGGAGTGGCGGGTCGGTCTCCAGTCCCCAGTCTCCAGTCTCCAGTCCGAGGTCACCGACGCGCTGCGTGCACCGTGGTGCCCTTCCAGCGGCGCCGTGGCTCGCTCAGCGGCCCGTCCGCGGCGCTAGCGCGCGCGAGTCTCGGCATTGCGGCGACCTGCTGCGAGGCCGCCCGCAGCTTCGCAAGCCCACCGCACCGCACCAGGATGATCGCTCTGCAACAACCGCTCTGGGACTGGGGACTGGAGACTGGAGACTGGAGACCGGGCCGCCACTCCCTCGCCTGCAGCAACGCGACTCCCCGCGAGCCGGCCGTGCCCGCCACTCCCTCGCCCGCAGCGACGCGACTCCCGACCGCCACGCTCGCGACATGGACCCACAACGAGCGTTCTGCCATCATCTGCGCCCCCCGGGAGCAACATGTCATGGTTCGAGGACGAGGCGTTCTGGGCGCGCTGGGGCGTCGCCTTGGAGGAGCCCGATGCGGCCGAGGCTGCGGAGGTCGCGCGTGGGTTCGTGGACCTGGCGCGGCTGCCCGAGCATGGGCGGGTGCTCGACGTGGGGTGTGGGCACGGGCGGCACGCGCTGGCGCTCGCGCGGCTCGGCTACGAGGCGACCGCCCTCGACGTGTCCGCGCGGCGGCTGCTGCGGGTGCGTGAGGTGAGCGAGTCCGAGGGGCTCGGCGTGGAGATCGTCCGGCGGGACATGCGCACGTTCAACCGGCCGCGCCACTTCCACGGGATCCTGTGGAGCGGCGATGCGGTCGGTCTGTTCGCCGAGGTCGAGGACGAGAAGCGGGTGCTGGAGCAGCTCTACGACTCGCTCAAGCCCGGCGGCCGGCTGGTCGTGGCGCCGCGGGGCAAGGAGCTCCTGTCCCGCGGGATCCAGACTCAGCGCTGGCACTGGCTCGACGGCAGCACGCTCATCCTGGAGGAGCGCCTCGTCGACGACGGCTGGGGGCGCCTGCGGGTGCGTCTGACCCGGGTCCGCCACGGCGTGCGCGCGGGCAGCGACCAGGAGACCGCCGAGGCCGCGTGGCGCCTGTTCAGCGGCACCGAGCTGTCCGATCTGCTGCGCAAGGTCGGCTTCACCAAGATCCGCCTCTTCGGCGACTTCCACCGCGCTCGCTACGACATGGACGCCAAGCGCCTGGTGGCGGTGGCCGAGCGCTAGGACCGGGCACCCCATCGGTGCTACCGTCGGGTCCCTGCCAGGAGGTCCGCGTGTCCGGACGCATCGAAGCCCGCCTCGCCGAGCTGGGCCTGAACGTACCCACCGCTCCCGTGCCCGCCGCCAACTACATCCCCTGGGTGCGCACCGGAAACCTCGTCTACATCGCGGGCCAGGTGCCCATGAAGGACGGCAAGTTCCTGTGGGTCGGCAAGGTCGGCCGGGACTACACCGTCGAGGAGGCCAAGGAGGCGGCGCGCTTCGTCGGGCTCAACGTGCTCTCCCAGCTCAAGACCGCGCTGGACGGCGATCTCGACCGGGTCGTGCGCGCGGTCAAGCTCAACGGCTTCGTCAACTGCGTCGAGGGCTTCGGTCACCAGCCCCACGTCATCAACGGCGCAAGCGAGCTGATGATCGAGGTGTTCGGCGACGCGGGCCGCCACGCCCGCAGCGCGGTGGGGGTCGCGGGGCTGCCCTTTGGCGTGGCGGTGGAGATCGACGGCGTGTTCGAGGTGGCGTGAGTGCTGGTCCACGACCCGCGCCTGCCGATCGGCCACCTGGTCACCATGGGGGCCCTGCCCAGCCCGGTGAAGAAGTTCATCTATCGGCGTCTGGGCTACAAGATCGGCAAGGGAGTCTCCATCGGCTTCGGCTCTGTGGTGGTGGGCAAGGACGTTGAGATCGGCGACCACACCGACATCGGGTTCGCCTCCATCGTGCGCGGGGACCGCATCCGCCTGGACCGCCACGTCAGCATCGGCGCTCTGTGCGTCATGGACGTGCCCAACCTCGAGCTCGGCGAGGGCACCCGGGCGACCGAGATGGTCATCGTCGGCGGCCCCAAGCTGCCCGAGTCCTCGCTCAAGGTCGGCAAGAACTGCATCCTCATGCAGATGTCCTTCATCAACCCCACGCTGCCCATCGAGATCGGGGACGACTCCGGCGTCGGCGGCCACTGCCTGCTCTTCACCCACGGCTCGTGGCTCTCCCGCTTCGAGGGCTACCCGGTCACCTTCGCCCCCATCACCATCGGCGACAGCGTGTGGCTGCCCTGGCGCGTGTTCGTGATGCCCGGCGCCACCATCGGCGACGGCTCGGTCATCGGCGCGGACTCCCTCGTCGCCGGCGAGATCCCGCCCCAGTCGCTCGCCGTGGGCTCCCCGGCCAAGGTGATCCGCTCGGCGCCGGACTTTCCCCGCCGGCTGGATGACACCAAGAAGAACAAGGTGTTGGACGAGATCCTCGACGGGATGGACCAGCACTTGCTGGCCCACGGGGTCAAGGTCGAGCGGGTGGGCACGCGAGGGACCTACAAGGTCCGCAAGAAGCGTCGCCTCGGCATGTTCAAGCGCTTCGACCTGCGGATCCGCCGCCTGGGCGATCCCGGCCTCGAGCCCGGCGAGACCCCGGCGGTCTTCGTGAGCCTGCCCGAGATCCCGGGCCCGAGCGCGCCCGCC
>CALATR010000061.1 GCA_937891875.1 uncultured Pseudomonadota bacterium
CGGCGGTGTCGGGATCGGTGGGGTCCACGCCGTTGTCGGGGGTGGACCAGACCCGCTGCACGCCGGCGCAGCCCGGATAGCCGCCGTCCGCGTCCTCTGGGTCGCAGGGCCAGGTGTGCCAGGTCTGACCGTCCTCGCTGACCGCGACCTCGCCGGTCTCGAGCCAGCCGATGAAGGGGTTCTCGAAGACCAGCAGATCCGGGCCGGGACCGTCGATCAGGCCGATGTCGGTGAACTCGAGCACGATGACACCGCGGTCGCCGAGGGAGAGCACGTCGAGCGAGCCGATCTCGCCGCCACCCACGGGCGCGCCGAGCACGACGTCGGGCAGGTCCTCCTGGCCGAAGCCCGCGCCGGCGCCGGGCTCGAAGGAGACGACCGCGTCGGCGAAGGGGTCTCCGTCGGCGGTGATCCAGGGGGTGAGATCGGCGTCGATCACGGCGTCGGTGTCGTCGGAGGCGGGGCCGTCGGCGCACGCGGACAGCACGAACAGGGAGATCACGAGGGGGCGGATCATGGGGGCCTCGGGTCGAGGTCGATCGGGTGAAGATCGGCCTTCGGGGAGGAGATCTGGGCGTGGTGGGTCAGGGGACCCGGGGCTGTGGAGCCCGGTGGCCGTCTCCTCGGTCCGTTCCCTCGACGGGGTCCGAGACGCGCGGTCCGCGCGGTCAGGGGCAGGTCTTCGGACTCATGGGCATGCCCCTGTCGAGGCGCCTACAGTCGTCGCTTCCCAGCTCGTTCGCCAGTGCCGTGACGACCTTCGTTCCCACTCACCGCTGCGGGGCAGTCCTGGTCTCTCACCAGGTTCCCTCTTCGCACCCCAGGTGGGGTGACCCGTGACCCGTGCATGGTAGGTCGGCGCGGCGCTCGCGGCAAGAACGGTGGTACAATCCCCCATGGCAGAGCGTCTCGAGCTGCACGAGTCCCTGGACGGGCTTCGGGTCACCGGGCCGGGGCTGCTCCAGCAGACCTGGTTTCGCTGGGCGCTCGGGGGGCTGACCGCGCTGGTGCTCGTGGTGCTGGCGGTGGTGTGGATCGGCGCGCTCCGAGCCCCGCCGCCGCTGGTGAAGCCGCAGTGCGAGCCGGTCGGACTGACCTGGAACAGCCCGTCGACCTCCATGCATCCGTCCTGCGCCGAGCTGTACCCGGACGCGGCGGCGGCCCTGCAGCTGGAGGTCGTGGCCCTGCGGCGGCGGGCGTACTGGATCGAGCGCCTGCAGGTCCTCTACTTTCCTGACGCGGTGCTGCCCGAGGCCACCTGGCGCGAACAGCGGGGTGCGCTGGTCGAGGTGCCGGCGCAGATGTCCGACGCCATGCGCCGCCTGCCACCCGATGACGTGGACGCCCTGTACGAGCTCATGGACCTGCCGCCCCTGGCCGAGCCGCCGCTGCTGCCCGTCCGGCTGACCGAGCCCGATCTGCGCGTGGAAGGCGCACTCTCTGGCCACACCCGCGATCTGGTGCACCACACGGACGGCCGGGTGACGGAGCTGCAGCCCGGCCACCCGCTCCTCCTCGACGCCGAGCGGCGGACCCGGAACGAGCTGCAGGGCTTCGCCTCGGCCATCCGCAAGCTGGACGCTCCCGTGGCCAGCGACCACCGCCGAGCCATCGATGCCAAGGGGACCTGGAGCGACCGGATGAATGCCCAGCGCGAGCGGCAGCGCGGGGTGTTCTGGAGCGGGATCACCGGCGCGGCCCTGCTGATGGTGCTGCTCGGCCTCGCGCTGCTGGGCCTGACCCTGTGGGTGCGTCCGCTGGACCTTGCGATCGATCGCCGGTTCGTGCGAATCGGCCGCAAGCGCCTGTTCGCGATCATGGTGACGGGCTTCACCCTGGCGTCCATGCTGTGCGGCGCGGCGACGTCGCTGACCGAAATCCTGCTGTTCCGCCTGCTCCAGGGCGTGTTCGGCGCCGGCCTCGTGCCGCTGTCCCAATCGGTGCTGCTCGACACGTTCCCCAAGGAGAAGCACGGCTCGGCGATGGCGATGTGGGGCGTCGGCGTCATGGTCGGCCCCATCCTGGGGCCCACGCTCGGCGGCTATCTCACCGAGTTCTACAACTGGCGCTGGGTGTTCTACATCAACCTGCCGTTCGGCATCCTGGCGCTTCTCGGCATCCTCACCTTCGTGCCGGAGACGGTGCGCGACCGGACCCGCAGCTTCGACTTCTTCGGCTTCGCCCTTCTGAGCCTCGCCATCGGCTCGATGCAGCTCATGCTCGACCGCGGCCAGTCACAGGACTGGTTCAACTCGACCGAGATCGTGATCGAG
>CALATR010000062.1 GCA_937891875.1 uncultured Pseudomonadota bacterium
CGAGCTGGGAGAAGTTCGACCGGGTCACCAAGACCGCCCTGACCATGACCGACCCGGTCGCGGACGGCTACCGCAGCGGCCTGGACGTGGCCGTGGTGCCCGACACCGACGGTGACAGCGTCAACGACCTGATGATCAGCCAGCCCTTCTACCAGGTCGAGACCGACTGGGGCGACGGCGATCCCGTGTTCAACGGGCGCATGCTGTTCTACTCCGGCATCGAGGGCGACGGCACCATCGAGGATCTCGCCCACGCCAGCTTCCTGGGCGGCGCCGACGAGCAGATCGGCTTCGGCGGCGCGGTGGTCGCAGACATCGACGGCAGCGGCAGTCCCGACATCATCGTCGCCGCACCGTTCTCGTCGTCCCGGGCGGACTCGGCGGGCGAGGTCTACCTCATCGCGGATCCGACATTCTCCGCCATGGACCAGGATATCTCGGCGGTCGCCACGGCGACGCTGTACGCCGACACCGCCGACGCCCAGCTGGGCTACGGCCTGTTCTCCGCCGCCGACCTCGACGGCGACGGCAAGCAGGACCTGATGGTGCGCCAGCGCAACGCAACCAGCGCCGGCAGCCACGACGACATCCGGCTGGTCGGCGGTCAGCACCTCTCCGGCAGCGTGCACATCGACGACGCGACCATGATGTCCTTCCGCTACGAGAACGAGCTCGCGCGCACCGGCAGCGGCGTGGCGGTCGGCGACGTCACCAACGACGGCGCCATGGACTTCTTCATCGGCGCGCCCTACCACCCCACGGGCTCGATCGACTACTCCACGGGCCGGACCTACTTCTACCCGTCCGAGAGCTACCCCTGGGGCTACCTGCAGGGCATCGCCGAGTAGCCGCCAGCTAGCGGAACGTGACGTCGACGAACACTGGCAGGTGATCGCTGGCGTCGGTGCACGCGCTGCGCTCCGGGGGCTCGCCCGCCTTGGGCAGCCCCGACGCCTGACCCTCGTCGGTGCAGTCGTAGATCTCGCCGACGATGGCGCCGTCGAGATCGGCGGTGGCGTAGATCCAGTCGATGGCGCGGCTGGACGAGGGGCGCGTGGCGAGGCGGCCGTCCAGCTGCAGGGCCTCGACCACGTGCATGCCGGCGTCCTCGAAGGCACCGAAGGCGGAGTTGGTCAGGCCGTCGCGCTGCAGGGTGCCGCGGGCGTCGTCGCCGAGGCGGTAGTCGAAGGGCAGGCCGTCGGGCACCGATGTCCAGGTGGACGGGCTCTCGGGCATGTCCTCCAGCTCCGCGTTCACGTCGCCCATGGCCAGGGCGAAGGTGTCGCCAGCGGCCTGGGCGGTGCGGATGCCGTCTACGGTGCGGCGGAAGCGATCGGAAGGATCGAAGCCGCTCTTCCAGTGGTTCGACACCACGGTCAGCCGCTTGTCGGTGTCCGGGACCTCGACGATGACCCGCACCGGGTGGCGGGTGGCGTCGTTGGCGCTGCGGTCGCCCGAGAGCTCGGCCGGGGAGAGCGCGCCGATCTCGACCACCGGCAGGCGGGTCATCATGCCGTTGCGCAGGGTGCCGAACGGGTTGTTCGGCGGGGTGAAGTACACGTCGTAGCCGAGGTCGGCGGCCAGATCGCGCAGGCGGCCCTCCTGCCCCTCGTCCACCTCGTTCAGGCCGACCACGTCGGCGTCGAGGCGCGCGAGGATGGCCCGCTCGGCCTGGCCCTCGGTGCTGCTCGATGAGCCCACGCCCTCGATGTTCCAGGTGACGACGCGCACCGTGACGCCCGGATCGGCGGTGTCGGTGTCCGTCCCGCTGTCCGTGTCGGTGTCGGTGGGGTCGACGGGCGCGGGACAGCCGACGAGCGCGATCATGAGGGGCAGCAGGCGCACACATCCTCCGGGGCGCGCTGGTAACCCGTCCCACGGACGGGCCGAAACCGATGGTCCAGGACGCATCCGGACCTACGTGAAGCGGCTGGCGACGACCGCCGGCGCGGAGGCTGGAACATGGACAAGAGGACCGTCGACGTCGCGATCATCGGGGCGGGGACCGCGGGGCTGAACGCGCGCAAGGAAGTGGAGAAGGCAGGGAAGAGCTACGTGCTCATCCAGGATGGCCCCTACGGCACGACCTGCGCCCGGGTGGGCTGCATGCCCTCCAAGCTGCTCATCGCCGCGGCCGAGCGCGCCCACGATCTCGACGGTGCGGGGCTCTTCGGCATCGAGGTCGACGAGGGCGCCTGGCGGGTGGACGGGCGCGCGGTCATGGAGCGCGTCCGCCGGGAGCGGGACCGCTTCGTCGGCTTTGTCGTGCGCGACAGCATGGCCATCGAGCACCGCATCGAGGGGCGGGCGCGCTTCGTCGGGCCCACCACCCTGCAGGTCGACGACCACACCATCGTCGAGGCGAAGGCGGTGGTCATCGCGACCGGCTCGAGCCCGTGGGTGCCGCCGCCGCTCGACACCATCCGCGAGCACGTGATCGTCAACGACGACGTCTTCGACTGGGAGGACCTGCCGCGCAGCATCGCCGTGTTCGGCACCGGCATCATCGGCATCGAGCTGGGGCAGGCCCTGCATCGGCTGGGGGTCCGGGTCACCTTCTTCAACCCCTTCGACGTGCTCGGGCCGTTCACCGATCCGGCGATCGGCGCGAAGGCGCGGGAGGTCCTCGGCGGGGAGCTGGACCTGAACCTGGGCGCGACCGTGCACGCCGTCACCCCGGTCGACGGTGGGGTCGAGATCCGCTGGACGACCGCAGAAGGGCAGGAACGAACGGCGGTCTTCGAGGAGGTGCTGGCCGCGGCCGGGCGCCACGCCAACGTGAAGGGCCTGGGCCTGGAAGCGACCGGCGCCCACCTCGACAAGCGCGGCCTGCCCGGCTCCGACCTGCGCACCATGCAGGTGGGCGACCTGCCGATCTTCATCGCCGGCGACGTGGCCGGGCACCGCCCGCTGCTCCACGAGGCCGCCGACGAGGGCCGCATCGCCGGGGCCAACGCCGCCCGCTGGCCCGACGTGTCCGCCGCCGTGCGCCGCACCCCGCTCGCCGTCGCGTTCACCCACCCGCAGATGGGCATGGTGGGCGCCCGCTTCGCCGATCTCGCCGAGGGCACGTTCGAGGTGGGCGAGGTGAGCTATGACGACCAGGGTCGCTCCCGCGTCATGGGGATCAACAGCGGCCTGGTGCGGATCTACGCGCGGAGGCACGACTGCAGGCTCGTTGGCGCCGAGATGTTCGGACCGAGGGTCGAGCACACGGCCCACCTGCTCGCGTGGGCGGTCCAGCAGGGCATGAACGTGAACCGCGCGCTGAACATGCCCTTCTACCACCCGGTCGTGGAAGAGGGCATTCGAACGGCACTCCGCGACCTGGCGGCCAAGCTGCGGGTGGAGAAGCTGTGCCCGCCCGAGGACTGCGGCGACAGTGCGGGCATGTAGCCCTCGCGCTGCTGGCTCTGGTCGGCTGTGGTCCCGTCCTGGACGAGGTCGTCGAGCGGGGTGGGCCGGCGCCCCTGGTGGTCGACGCCCCCATCGCCTGGCCGGCTGAAGGGGCGCGGCTGACGCCTCCGCCGGTGGTCGTCCCCGAGGTGCTCCGCGGCGTGGTGGTCGCTGTCGACGCCGGACACGGGGCGCCGGGCAACACCGGAGCCCGATCGGCGCGCTGCGAGGACGAGCAGGACCTGGTGCTCCCCATCGCCGAGCAGGTGGCCGACGTGCTCGACGCGGGCGGACTGACCGTGCTCCGCCTGCGTCCCCCCGGCGAGCGCCCCACCTACGATGCCCGCCTGCGCGCCCTCGCCGACAGCGCCGCGGTCCTCATGGTCTCGGTCCACGCCGACGTGCGCCTGCCCGCCAGCGCGTGGTCGCCCACGCCAGGGTGTGAGGCGCTCGTGAGCCATGGCCAACCGGGCTTCTCGACCCTGTGGTCCGACGAGGATCCGACCCTGGCTCCCGGTCGAAGGGCCCTCGCCGACGCCCTCGCAGCGCGCCTGCGCCAGACCGGCCTGCCTGCCTACGATGGCCAGGACTACACCGGGATCTACGAACAGACCGGCCCCGGGGTCTTCGTGGACCGCCACCGCCCCGCCCGCCGGGTGCGCTTCCTCCGCCGCCCCGCCGTGCCCTCCGCCATCGTCGAGGTCGCCCACCTGCTCGATCCCGACGCCTCGCTCCGCATCCGCGAGCCCGCGGTGAAGGCCGCCCTGGCGCACGCGATCGCGGGCGGGATCGTGGACGCGCTCATGGAGGATCGAGCGGTACTTCCCACGGACGGTGCCGCGCCAGCAGGGCGAAGGTGATCGCCTCGAGGAGCAGCGGCGGCAGGGTCAGCAGCATGCCGCCCGCCCACGCGACGGGCCCGAAGTCGTCGGTGGCGATCTGCTCGACGAGGTCGGCGATCGCGTCGAGGTCGCCCCAGTGGGCGTACAGGGCGATCCACAGCGGCAGCCCGAGGCCGGCGGCGACGAGGGGGAGGGGAGCGAGCACCGCCACCAGGCCGGTCACCGGGCGGTCGCGCCAGAACAGGCCCGCCGCGGTGAACACACACCCGGCGTAGTGCAGGGCCAGCAGGGGCCCGACGAGGATCGGCAGCAGCACGGTCTCGTCCACTACTCCACCTCGGTCGGTCGGGGGTCGCGGGCGACCAGGTGCAGGACCAGGGCAAAGGGCACGATGCTGATCAGCGCGAAGCACAGCATGGCGGACAGGCCGTGGGAGAAGTCGGCGAAGTGATCGACGAGATCGCGGACGATGCGCTCGACGCCGGGTCCGCGCCCGAACACGGCCAGGCCGACGATGAGGAGCGGCAGGGCGGACAGCGCGGCGGCGGACGGGATGAGGATCGCAGCGGAGCCGGTCAGGGCGGCCTCACGGTGCCCTCGCCGAGCGAGCCGGGCGGCACTCATGAGGCCGTAGGCGGTCGCGCCGAGGGTGAGAAGGAGCATCACCGCGAGGACCACCAGCGAGATGATGCCGTACAGATCGCCGTTCATGCGCCTCCTGACCCGACGCGGTGGCCGGCGGTTCCCCCGCGAGGCTACCAGCGAGCGACTCCACGGAGGCGACGCCCGTGATCCTGCGCACCAGCTACCTCAAGCTCACCGAGGACCACCAGGGCGAGCGCGCCCGGCAGCGCCTCGCGAAGGCCCTGCGCGAGGGCTACGCCGAGCTCCCCCGGGTGCGCGGCACAGAGGTCGCCCTGGCGGCGGACCCGGCAGCGAAGAAGGGCTGGGACGTCGCGGTCCACCTGCGCTTCGACAGCGAGGACGCGGTGGCGGCCTGGGAGCAGGACCCGGCGACGCGGGCGCTGGAGGAGGCGGTGCTGGAGCCGGCAGTGGCGTTCAGCAAGGTGTGGAGCTGGGAGTTGGTGTAGGGGATCCGCTGGCGGGGAGTCGCGTTGCTGCGGGCAAGGGAGCGGCGGGTCGGTCCCTGGTCGCTGGTCTCTGGGGCACTCTGCGAGCGGGGGTCACAGCCGCAGGTCCGCCGTCGTCCGATGCACGGTCTCCCACTCGCCGCAGGGTGTGTCGAGCCGACCGCGCCTCGAGCGGTACGGCCGGGGTCACGGTGGGCGGACCACCGGATTGTGGGCCTGTTTCCCCCGTTGGGGGCGGGCCCCAGAGACCAGAGACCAGAGACCGCCTCTCCACTCCCCTGGTTGAAGCAACGCGACTCCCCGCGAGCGGATCCCCGCCCCGCCACGGACCCTCGCCGCTCACCTGACGACGTCCGAACCGCGACCAAGGTGCTCGCGGCCGCACGGCGGACAGTCCGAAACTCGAAACTCGAAACTCGAAGTTCGTCCCTCTACGGCGCCGCGAACAACGCGATCTCCGAGATGCACACGTCCTTCGTGAACCGGCCCTCGTCCGCCTCCAGCAGCGTGAACGTCAGCGTCGTCGCCTTGCCCGGCTGCGTGATCACCCGCGGCTTCTCCTTCACCGTCTGCGCGGCGTGCTCCCGGTAGGGGACGAAGGGGAAGTCGATCTGGACCGACCAGCCCTGGTCGCTGGCCACAGCGAGCTTGCGGGGGCGGCCGTTGTTGGTCAGGGTGCGGTCGTCCTTGTAGTAGCCGCCGTCCACGCGGATCTCGGCGATGTCCGTCGGCTTCTTCAGGGTGACCGACAGGGCCTGGCCGATGCCGAGCCCCTCCACACCCTCGCACCACGCGGTGCTTCGATCGCCGTCGAAGGCGTGCTCGGCAGGAAAGCTGCTGCGATCCTCCGAGAGGAACGAGCTCGCTTCAATGCTTTGGAGCGCCGACCGCGCTATGGCGACCGGCGCCTGGGACGTTGTCTGTTCAGGGGGCGGTGCCTGACCGCTCTGACAGGCTACGAGCACCCCCCACGTCCACGCGTAGACCCGATGCATGGACCCTCCTGGGTTGCAGCCTGTAACGCACGGCGGAGGTCGCGCAGTGACACGGCTAGCTCGGAGGTGTCCCCGCCACGGAGATCCCTCATGCTCGTACTGCTGATGAGCCTCGCCGCAAACGCCGCCGACTGCAAGAAGCCGGTGTCCCCTTCTGACCTCGAGTCCCTCGCTGACGAGGCCACCCTCGCCTGGGCCGCCATGGACCAGGATGGCTTCGAGGAGATTGCGGAGCGCGTCATCGCTGGCGTCGCCTGCCTCGATGAGCCCGTCGCACCCGGCCAGGCGGCCAGCGTGCACGGTCTGCGTGGCCTCAAGGCCTTCCTCGACGGGGACGCCGAGGCTGCCAAGATGCACCTGCAAGCTGCCTATGCGGCCGATCCGGACTACCGGATGTCCACCCGCATCGCCCCGGAGGGCGGAAAGCTGTGGCGCCTCGCCGAGGACGCCCGCGAGATGCTGCCGACCGACGGCAAGAAGCTGTCCCTGCTCGACGGCGGCACCGTGTGGGTCGACGGCCACGAGAGCGGCAAGCGCGCCGACGATCGCCCGGCCCTGGTCCAGATCGGTGCCGGTGACCGCACCACCTGGTCGGACCTGCTCGAGCCGGGCGAGGCGTTCAAGCCCCCCGCCGAGGCGCTCGCCTCGCTGCCCACCGACATCCCGGACGTCATCGACGAGCCGCGCACCCCGCGCAAGCCGTCGGGCGGTGGTGGTGGCAAGGGCCTGTACATCGCGGCCGGCGGCGCCGGTGCGGTGGCCGCGGGCCTCTTCGGCACCAGCGCCATCCTGCGGACCCGCTACGACGCCACGCCGTCCCAGGGCCTGCATGACGCCACCAACGGCACCTTCATCGCCAGCACCGGCCTGGCCGCGGTCACCGGAGGCCTGCTGGCCGCCGCCGTGGTCAAGGGCCGCAAGGCCAGCCGCTAGTCGCTGAAACCCGCTGTGTGATTCCAACCGGCGCGGTCCGCCGCGCCCTGGAGACCCACCATGTTCGTCCCGCCCCGCCCCATGTCCGACCCCGAGGATCCGAGCGATCTTCCGCGTGCGACCAGCGCTCCGCCCCCTCCGCCCCGCCGGAAGGATGCCGCCGACGCTCCGCCGCCCCCGCCCGTGCCCACCCCGCCCGTGGCCGCCGCCGCAGACGACGACGATCTCGACCTCGAGCTCGACGATCCGGTCGGCGAGGGCGACACCATCGTCGCCCCGGTCGACGACGAGGACGCGGACGCCGAGGAGGTGGTCGCACCGCCGCCAGTGAGCGCCAGGCCAGCTGCTCCGGCCCCGCCGCCGCTCCCCGCGAAGGGCAAGCCGGCCGCCGCGAAGAGCGCGCCCCCCGCGCTGCCCGAGGCCGAGCCCACGGTGGCTCCCGACGACGGCGAGGCTGCCGCCGCCGCACCGCCCCCTCCTCCCAAGAAGGCCACCAAGAAGGCGGTGAAGCAGCCCGCCAAGGCGGCGGCGCCTGCTCCGGCAGAGGGGGGCGACGCGCCTCCCAAGAAGAAGAAGCGCGGCATCGGCTGCATCGTCGGCGTCGTCGCGGCGCTGCTCATCGGCGGCATCGTGATCGTCGGTGGCGCGGCGGTGGTCGGCATCGGCGCGGGTGCGGTCTACTGGGTCGCCAGCGTCGACGACGGCGGTGGCCCGCCCAACCGCTTCGCCGAGCTGGTCGACGAGGTGGACGAGGTCGACCCGATGGACGAGGCCCCGGAGGTCGAGGCCCCGGACGACCTCGACGAAGACGGCCTCGTCGAGGACACCGACGCCATGGCCGAGGACACCGACGCCATGACGGACAGCACCGAGCCCGGCGCCGATGAGCAGGGCTCCGATGAGGGCACCTCGGCAGGCGGCACCTCGGGCGGTTCCACCACCGGCCGCACCACCACCGGCCGCACCACCACCGGCAATCGCACCTCGGGCGGCACGTCGGGCAACCGGACCTCCTCCGGCAGCGATCGCACCTCGGGCAATCGCGGCACCGGCGGCGAGGTCGATCTCCTCGCAGAAGAACCCGCGGGGGGGACCGCGGGCACGTCGACCCCTGGCGGGGCTGTCGAGCGCGTGACCCGGTCCTCCTCGTCCGGGCTCTCCGCCTCGGACGGCGGCACCATCAAGATCAGCGGCGCCCAGTCCGCCAAGCTGGTCGGCGACGGGACCTACAAGATCCCCGGCGTCGTGCCCCCGGGCAGGTACGACCTCATCGTCACCTTCCCCGGCGAGCAGCCCGTGGAGGTGGCCAAGGTCCGCGTCAAGAAGGGCGAGACCACCTCGATCAACTGCAACGCCGCCATGGGGCTGTGCCGGGTGCAGTAGAGAGGCGGTCGGCCGGTGGTGGCTCTGGGGCCGGTGGTGACTCGGGGCGGCACTCGGCACAGAGGCTCAGAGGCACAGAGGTCTGACAGAGGAGGAAGGGACTGGCGAGTCGGCGATCGGCCGGCTCGCCGGTGGTGCTCAGGGGACTTGAAGAGCGGTTCCTCGCGCTGGGGGTGCATCACTCGACCCCACTTGCCCGGGCAAGGGGGTGCCAGTGAACACCGGCCGGGGGCAACCCCGTTGATTTGAACACTTTGGGGGCGTGCGGCCGATGGCGCGACCGAGGGGCGGGCGATTCCTGGCGTTGTATCGTGAGTCGTGCACGTCACCGGGCCGCTCGAGCCCTCTTGGACGCGCCAGGTGTTCAAATCACCGGGGTTGCCCTCGCCGGGTGTGCAGTCGGGCGGACTTGCCCGGGCAACCCCGGCCGAGTGAACACGGCCATTCCTCTCGGCAGAAGCAGGCGCTCGAACCCGACCTCTGTGAACCTCTCTGTGCCTCTGGGCCTCTGTGCCGCGCACCGCCTCGAAGTGCGGACGTCTTCCGCGCACCGCCTCGAAGCACGGACGCTTCCGCGCACCGCCCCGAACCACGGACGGCTTCCGCGCACCGCTCCGGCCACCGCCCCTACTGCCGCCGCTTCTGGCTCGACATGCCGCTCGCGTTGATGTCGTACCAGCCGTCCTCCTCGGCCATCGCCTCGGCCGGTGATGGGGCGCTCCACAGGGAGGGCTCGTAGGTCATGCGGTCGACGGCGAGCAGGTCGTCGACGCCGACCTCGATGGACGGGGGGCCGAGGCGGAGGGACAGGGTCAGGGTGTCGGTGGCGATGGTGCCGTTGAGCACGGTGCCGGTGGTGAGCTGGACCCGCCAGCGGCCCTGGTCGTCGAGGGGGCGCAGGCTCTCGATCTCCTGGAGCAGGGGGGAGAGCTGGCCGAGCTGGGTGTCGAGCGGGAGCACGGTCTCGGCGGCGTCCACGAAGACGTCGTCGCCGAAGGCGGTCTTGACGCGGAAGGTGCCGGCGTCGGGGAAGGCGGCCTCGCCGGTGAGCTGCAGGCGCTGCACCTGGGCCATCGGGAGCGCGACCGCGGTGACGCCGCCGCCGATGGCGATGTCCACGTCCAGCTCGGGCTCGGACCAGCGGCCGACGAGCTCGCTGCCGTCGCGGAGCCAGACCCGGACGTGGTCACCGCTGCCAGCGAGATCCTGGCCCTCGACGGGCTCGACCTCGCCGATGTCGGCCAGGGGGATGTCGAGGGCGCCGAGCGGGCTGTCCAGCGTGAGCAGCCCCTCGTTGACGTCGCCGACGAGGAACTGACCCTCGTCGAGGGTGACCCTCACCGGGGTGGGCTCGCCGGCGGGGGTGAGACAGCCCGCGAGGGGGAGCAGGATGACCAGGGACAGGCTTCGCATGGTGGACCTCCACCGAGCGTGACCCGCCGTCAGCCGCCCGGTTCCGCCACTGCCGCCTCGGCCTCGTCACCATCTGTCGTCGCCAGCTCGGCGTCGGCGGACGAGGTGCCTCGGGACAGGGCCAGGGCGGTGTGCACGAGCAGGGAGACCGTGCCCCAGGCCAGGCCGACCACGACCCCCATGTCGACGATGCCGCGCCAGGGCTGCTCGAGCAGGCGCACGACCAGGATCAGGCAGACGACCGCGATCAGCACGCCCCAGCTGACCAGCAGGCGGCGCCGGGTGGCCTGGATGAGGCCCATCGCGAACATCGGCGCGAGCACCAGCCGCAGCACGGTCGTGTGCTCGCGCAGCACCAGCAGGCGCGCGGCGACCATGGGCGAGAAGCGTTGCTGGAAACCGCGATATCCCTCGGTGTAGGCCATGAAGCCGACCCAGGCGCCCGCGATGGCCCACTGCCACCAGGCCATGCCGCCCACGATCGCCTCGTAGGCGAGGGGAGACAGGCTCACCAGCGCCCGGCCCAGGAGTGCGAGCACGCCGAGCAGGCCCCAGACCACGGCCAGGTTGCGGAGCAGCGGAGACATGGGGTGCCCTGTGCCGCGCGGGGAGCGTCGGAGCAAGCGCGCACGCCCCTGCGCCGCGATCCGGTGCGGGCGATCCGGTCGCGAGGGGGTATCGACCTGCATGCTCGACACCCTGCGCGCCACCGTGACCGACCGGGTCTGGGAGCCCCTGCCGGCCCCGATGAAGTCTGGCCTGCTCGTCAGCTATGCGGCCATGGGCCCGGTGCTCTTCGTCGGCGGCTTTGCCTGGGACGCGCTGACGCTCTCCCGGATCGACGCGCTGTTCGACAACCTCTTCCTCGGCGCCTACCTCGTGCTGCTCGCGGTCGCGCTCGTGCTGCACCAGCGCGCTCGGGATCGCCGCCTGCCGCGCTTCATGCTGCCCGCCGGCTGGGTCTTCCGCCTCGCGGTGCACTTCTTCTTCGGCGGCCTGCTCTCCGCCTACGTCGTCTACTACCTGCGCAGCGCCACCTTCGGCCGCACGCTCCTCTTCCTGGGCCTGCTCGCCGGGCTCCTCTTCGCGAACGAGTTCCTGCAGCGCTTCTTCCGCGGCGCCGGCATCCGCCTGCTGCTCTACCTCTTCTGCGCCTTCAGCTTCCTGCTGTTCTGGATCCCGGTCGCCACCGGTCTCATCGGCCGGGGCGTGTGGGCGCTTGCCGCGATCGGCGCGTTCGTGCTCACCGCCCTCGTGCGCCTGGCCATGGACGTCAGCCCCGGCTCCCTGCCCGGCATGGTCCGCCGCCTGGCCACCGACGTCGCCCGCGTGGCCACCCACCTGAGCGGCCGGAACGCAGCCTCAAACGCCGAACCTGAGGTCGACCCCGAGCCCGACCCCGACGACGGCCTCTCCGCCACCCCCGATCCCGCCGCCGCCCGGATCGCCCTCGACCGCATCCGCCGCGACCCCATCGCTCGCCTGCGCTGGCAGCTTGCCCCGGCGCTGGCGTGGGCCAGCTCCGGGTTCTCCTGGCTCGCCCTGCTGCTGGTGCTCTTCCTGCTCGATCTGGGCGGCATGATCCCGCCGGTGCCCATCTCGGTGCTCACCATGGGCGTCTACCGCGACGTACAGCACACAGGCGACGGCGCGGAGCTCACCTACGCCCAGCCGCCGTGGTGGCGCTTCTGGGACACCGACAACAGTCGCTTCGTGCTCTACGGCGACGATCGCGTCTGCGTCTTTGCGCCGGTCTACGCGCCGCGCGGCATCCATCCCCGGCTGTACCACCGCTGGGAGCGCTGGAATGCCGAGGCGGGCGCGTGGGAGTGGACCGGCGACCGCGGCACCTGGGTGCGAGCCCGCGGCGGGCGAGACGACGGATCGCCTCACCACACCTGCAAGCGCAACGGGCTGCAGCCCGGGCCCTGGCGGGTCACGGTCGAGACCGAGGACGGCCGGGTCGTCGCCACCCATCGCCTGACGATGGTGGCGGGGGGCCAGGGGGAGCCCACGCTCGTGACCCGCCCCTGGCCGTGAGACCCGTCTAGCGGCGTCGCTCGTTGCCGGCGTCGCGGTAGGCGTCGTCCACGCCGTCGAACCCCGAGTGGTCCGCGCTGGTCATGAACGCGTCGAGCGGGATCGTGACGGTCTGCTCGATGGTGGCCTCGACCAGGCAGGGCTCGGCGGCGCAGTCGTTCTCGTCCGAGTAGTTGACCTGCTCGCCCTCGAGGAAGACCGGGGCGTCGTCGAAGAGCTGGCCGGTGAACAGGCCGACCTCGTCCGAGATCCAGGTGTCGCTCTCGGTGACGGTCGAGGTGCCCTCGGTGCGGATCAGCATGTCGCCGGTCGCGGTCTTGCCAGAGATGTCGAGCACGACGACGTAGGTGGTCGTCGTGTTCTGGGTCTGGGTGTAGTCGTAGCCGCTGGTGTGGCTCTGGGTCTCGGTGGTGTCCTGGAAGTACTCCCACTCGAAGCGCCAGTTTCCACCCGACTTCTCGCCGACGTAGATCTCGCCGTCCATGACGAGGTACTTCTCGCCCTTGGGGCCGTCGAGGATCTCGCCAAAACCAGCGGAGTCGCTGCGCTCACCGGTCTCGGTGACGGTCCACTCGGAGTCCGGGTTGTCGCCCGGCTCGGGGCAGGACGCCTCGTTGAGGTTCTCGTTGCAGACGAAGTTGGACTCGGTGATCTCGGCTTCGCCGAACGTGAACAGCCACACGGCCTCGGGGCCGCTGCAGGCGGACAGGGCAAGCAGGCCTGCCCCCAGCATGATCGTGTTTCGCATCTCTCCTCCAACGGAGTCAGGTTCCGAGCGCCCATACCCGGTTCGTGAGCGAAGCGGTCCCCCTGGGACATGCAGCTACATGTTCCGGTCCCCTGAGCCGACACCCGAAGGGGACCCTCGGGAGAGCCATGGCCGCCGGTCAGGACAACCTCGCGCTCGGACCGCTGCTGGCGGCGCTCTACGGCGTGGCCGGGCACCGTCTGTCGCGTGACGAGGTCGTACTGGACGAGATCGCCTTCGAGGGTCCTCGCCAGCGGATCGTGCTCGCGCACCCCATCGTGCTGGAGCTCCCCGCTTCCGTGACGACCGGACCGGAGCTGTCGGGCCTGGTCGCCCTGGTGCGCCACTGCGTACCCGGCGCCATCCAGATCGATCTCGACGAGCGCGACCACGTGCAGGCCATCCACGGCGACGTCGAGACGCTCACCGGCCTCACCTCCGACCACCTGCTGGGCGCGCCGGTGGTGGCGCTGGCGCGACGGGTGCACCCCATCGACCAGGGGGCCCTGCGCCGGGGCCTCGAGCAGGCTCGGACGGGAGAGTCCTGGACCGGCGTGCTCCGCTGGCGACGGCAGGGCGCTCCGAACGGTCACCTGTCCGCGCAGATCGTGCCCGTTGGCGCGGGCTTGCAGCTGCATCTGGTCGACGTGACCCGTCAAGAAGAGGATCGGGAGGCGCTCGGGTCGGCCCGGCGTCGAGAGCAGGCCCTGCTGGTCGCCCAGCCGGACGGACTGCTGCGTGTCCGGGGTGACGGGCGCATCATCGAGGTGCGGCCGGGCGCGGACGGGCTGCCGGGCGGGCTCGGCCCCATGAGCGTCGGCGGGCGGATCAGCGACGCGCTGCGCGGACACGCGGGCACCGATCTGGAGGGCACGGTCGGCGAGGTCGTGCGCACCGGCCAGCCTGGGGCGGTGCGCATCCAGACGGGCACGCGCTGGTGGGAGGCCCGGGTCGTGCGGGCGCCAGGCACAGAAGCGCTGGTCATGCTGCGCGACGTCACCGATCGCGAGCGACTGCTGCAGGAAGTGGTCGAGGCGCGGGAGCAGGCCGAGCAGGCTTCTCGGGCAAAATCGAGGTTCCTGGCGAACATGAGTCATGAGATCCGCACGCCGCTGAACGGCGTCATCGGCATGACCGACCTGCTGCTCGCCACCATGCTCGACGAGGAGCAGCGCGATCTCGCACGCTCGGCGCTGTCGTCGGGGCAGCTCCTGCTCGCGCTCCTCAACGATCTGCTCGACTTCTCCAAGATCGAGTCCGGCCAGCTGGACCTGGAGACGGTGCGCTTCGATCTCGTCGGCGCGCTCGAGGACGCGGTCGAGCTGGCGGCGCCGGAGGCCCAGCGCAAGGGCATCGAGCTGGCCCTGGACGTCGATCCCGAGCTGCCGCCGGTCGCGGTCGGCGATCCCCACCGTCTGCGCCAGGTGGTCGGCAACCTGGTGAGCAACGCGGTGAAGTTCACGGTCGACGGCCACGTCCTGGTACGGGCCGGCGCGACCGGGGACGGCCGGCTCCGGGTCGAGGTCGAGGACACCGGCATCGGCATCGCCCAGCAGGCGATGGGGCGCCTGTTCCGTCCGTTCACCCAGGAGGATGCCTCGGTCACCCGCCGCTTTGGCGGCACCGGGCTCGGGCTCGCGATCTGTCGCCAGCTGGTCGAGCGCATGGGCGGCGCGATCGGGGTCGAGAGCACCCTGGGCGAGGGCTCGATCTTCCACTTCGACGTCGAGCTGGAGCTGCACGGTGGTCGCCGCGAGGAGGACCGGCTGCCGATCCCCGC
>CALATR010000063.1 GCA_937891875.1 uncultured Pseudomonadota bacterium
CCGCAGCGCCGCCACAGCACGCCGAGGTCCAACCTCTCTCGTCCTGACCCCGAACGACGACCCCGAACGACCCGAACGAGCGCGGGCTTCACGTGCACCCCGGCCGCAGCGCCGCCACAGCACGCCGAGGTCCAACCTCTCTCGTCCTGACCCCGAACGGATCGAACGGATGCCGCTCACGAAACCACTCTCGACGCCGGTCGATTCCAGCAATCGGGCTCGCCGCTGACGCGCTCGAAGGGCTCGTCCGGGGTCTACACTCCTGCCGATCCCGTAGCCCCCAACCCCACCACCCACACCTCCCGCCCCGCCGTCACCACAGGCTCCAGCGAGACCCAGGCCCCGCAGCGGTCCAGTATCCCTCCATCGCTGGTCGCCACCGCGCCATCAAACGCCTTCAACGCCGCATCTGCGCGATCCTCCAGCGTCACGGTCCAGGACCAGCCCGCCTCCTCCGCCAGCTCCCGGAGCCGTCCCGCCAGCCGCCCGCTGTTGCTCACCGGTCGGTCCAGCACCCAGGTCACCTCGCGACCCGCGAGCGCCGCGCCGATCCCCCGCAGCACCTCGTCGGTGTGGCTCGCGCGCCGCCAGGTGCCGTGCATGCCGGCGATGTCGCGCCAGGCCCCGTCCGCCGCCACGAAGACCGGCCCCCCGCCGAGCGCGCGCTCGAGGGTGACCAGCACGTTGAACCCGTCGATCGCCACCGGCCCGTCGACCTCGGTGACCTCGAGCCGCCGCCGCCGCCGTTCCGCAGCGACCGCATCAGGCATGGCGCAGCGACGCACGGCCTGGCGCTGACGGGCCGTGAGCTGGAAGCGGTTGCCGACCAGCTCGGTCGCAGCGACGTCCGCATAGCCGCGGCCCAGGAGCCACGACAGATCGGCGACCGCCTCGCGCAGCACCGGGAGTGCCTTGTCTGAAAACGCGCGGGCGTCCTCGGGATCCGGCCCGCGCGGGCTGCTCACTGAATGCCGAAGCTGGCGAGGGTCGCGATCAGCGCCTCGCGGGGGCCCGCGTCCATCTCGCACAGGGGCAGGCGGAAGGTGGGCCCGCACAGGCCGAGGTGGGCCATCGCCGTCTTGACCGGGATGGGGTTGGTCTGCAGGAACATCGCGCGGTGCAGCGGCTGCAGGGCGGCGTTCTGGGCGATGGCGGAGGCGATGTCCCCCTTCTGCCAGGCGTCGTACAGCGCGACGATCCGCTCGGGCACGAGGTTGCTGGTGACGGACACGCAGCCGTTGCCACCGGCGGCCAGGTGCGGGACGAAGGTGAAGTCGTCGCCCGAGAGCAGGGCGACACCCTCCGGCACGACCCGACGGATCTCGGCCGCCTTGGCCAGATCAGCCGTTGCATCCTTGATGATCCGGATGTTACCGATGGAGCCGAGGCGCTCGAACGTGGAGGTGGCGACCGCGACCGCCGTGCGGCCGGGCACGTCGTACACGCACACCGCGGTGTCGGGCTGGCTCTCGGCGATGGCCTGGTAGTGGCGGAACAGGCCCTCCTGGGTGGGCTTGTTGTACGGCGGGGTCGCGACCAGGAGCGCGTCCACGCCCAGCTCGACCACCCGGACCGCCCGCCGCACCGCCGCCGCGGTGTCGCTGCCGCCCACGCCCGCCATGACCGGCACCGCGCCGCCGGACTCCTCGATGCAGATCCGGATGAGGGTGTCCTGCTCCTCGTCGGTGAGGGTCGGCGTCTCGCCGGTGGTCCCGCAGGGCACGAGGCCCCGGATGCCGGCGGCCAGCTGGCGACGGGCCAGGCTGCGGAAGGTGTCGACGTCGAGCGAGCCGTCCGCGTGGAACGGGGTCACGAGGGCGGTCATCACACCGGCAAAGGTCACGGAAGCCTCCTGGGCGGGGGGACCCGTAATCCGATACCGTCCAGCCGACGCCCCCAGGGAGACAGCCGATGACCCTTGGCCTGGACGACCTCTTCGAGGGCCCGGCGCCCGCAGACCTGCCCCCCACCGTGGACCCCCGCGAGGCCTTGCTGGCCGCGGAGGCCGAGCTGGGCGATCTCGCCGCGCAGGTCGCAGCCATCGCCGAGCGCGAGGGACTCGGCGACTACGGCCGCTTCCGCCTCGTGGTGCTCGCGATCGACCAGCTCCCGATCGAACAAGTCGACGAGTCCGAGCTGCACTCCCCCGCCGCCGCAGTGCACCGGGGTGCGTGGAGCGCCCACAGCCGCCTGATCGCGGTGGGCGCCCTGATGCGCCGCCTCGGCTACGGGGCCGTCCCCCACGTACACGCCGACGGGAGCCTCACCCTGGGCCTGCCGTCGGGGGACGATCCGGCAGCCCTCAACAGCAACGTGGTCAAGATCAGCGCTCGACTGCGCCGGGGGCGCGGCGCTCCCGAGAGCATCCGCCTGCGTCACCTGCTCTGGGACGGCGAGGGGCGGCTGGGCGGACCCAAGGCGGGGGGCACGATGGTGCTGCCGCTGGTCGATCTGGTGCGTGGTCCGTCGGCGGAGCTGCACCTGGCGAAGCGTGTGATCCCTGCGTTCACCCTGCGCTGTCCCGAGCCGCAGGTCTGGCCGGTCCACGGCCACGACGACCTCGCGCTCACCTGGAACCAGCACCCGGACGCCCGCGACTGGCTCGCCCTGTACCCCGCACTCTCCTTTCCGCTGCAGGTCCACCACGCCCTCGACGAGCTCGCCGTGATGGACCTCGCCCCCGCACTCGGCCCCCTGCGCGAACGCGCCACCGACGACCGCGACCTGGTCGAGATCCTGCTCCGCTCCGTGCAGTCGCACATCCGCTACGAGGAGGGGCCGCTCCGGGACCTGTTCCAGATCCTGACCGACCGCACCGGCGACTGCGACCAGCTCTCGCTCGTCATGGTCGCGCTGCTCACCGCCAGCGGCTTCGACCTGTCCGACCTGCGCGCGCTCGAGTGGCCCGGCCACCTCGCCCTCGCCCTGCGCGTGCGCGACGAGAGCACGGTCGACGGCATGACCCTGGACATCGGCGGCCAGCGATTCACGACGTTGGACGCTGCGTTCCTCCACCGGACGGGCGAGGAACTGACCAGCAGCTGGGGTCAGCTCCATCCACGCTACGCCCGCCTGCGGATGTCGGCGCGCGCGCTCGCCGGACCTACTTCTTGACGTAGACCCAGAGGTAGCGCTCGCCGGTGAGGTTCTGGCCGAAGCAGTTGCTCGCTTCCCAGGTACAGACGTTGTTGATGGTGATGGTCGGCGCGGACTCGTTGCAGCCCGTGCCGCCGGCCCACCAGGACCGCCCGTTCTCGACCTTGTACCCACCGGAGCTGGTCAGGTAGACGACGTTGTCGGTGTAGGAGAACGACGAGCCCGACTGGTCGCGGGCGTCGACGATCTGTCCGCGCTCCGGGTAGGCGGTGGCGCCGTAGTAGAAGAAGTTCTTCTTGAGCTCGATGTAGCGGTACTTGCTGGTCGAGTCGCCGCAGACGAGGCGGATGGACGAGTAGGTGCTGTCGTCGCAGTCGTCGCCCCAGTCCAGCGGGATGTCGTCACCGCCGGACTTGTCGAGGTAGCCCTCGCACTGGGTCCAGCCGCTGCCCATGATCGGGCCGCGCTCACCGGAGAAGCCGGGGACCAGCGGGCCGGCGACCCACCGGTCGACCACGTCGGACACGGTGGCGGTTCCGTCGGTGACGCTGACGGTGCACTCCCAGTTCTCGCCGTCCGAGGTCACCGACGAGGGGATGGTGTCCTTGGCGTAGGTGGTCGTGCTGGTCGTGCCGGTCCAGGCGACCCCGTCCTTCTTCCAGGAGAAGGTGTAGGTGAGCCGGTCGGAGTCGGCGTCGGTGGAGGCGGTGAGGATCTCGCAGAGGAGGTCGTCCTCCTTCTCCGGCTCGGCCGGATCGATGTCGATCTCGGGGGTGGTCGGCGGCTTGTTGACGACCGTGACGCTGCCCGAGCGCGCCGGCCCGTCGATGGTGCCGTCGTTGGGGGTCGCCTTGTAGGTGAGCACGTCGCCGCGGGTGATGTCGGTCGACGGCACCGAGGTGGTCGAGCCCGAGCCGTAGGAGCTGCCGTTGAGCGTCCACTCGTAGGTCAGCGTGACCGTGTCGAAGTCCGGGTCCGCCGTGCCGACGGTCAGGCCCACGGTCGAGTCGGTGTAGACCGGGGAAGGCGTCAGGGTGAAGCTGGTGATCGACGGCGGCGCGTTGCGGGAGCGGGCGACGTTGGACTTGACCTTGGTGCCGAAGTCGGTGCCGTCGTACGGCGTGACCTCCGCGTAGATCTCCTTGTCCCGGGTGAACGCGGTGCCCGCGAGGCTCGGTCCCGAGGCGACCTTGGTGCCGGCGACGAACCAGTCGATGTCGAGGCGGACGGCGTCGTCGTCGACATCGCTCACGCCCGTGACCGTCGAGACCACCGCCGTGCCGGTCATCGGGTCGGTCGGCGAGATGGTGATGCTGCCGACCACCGGCGGGGTGTTGGCGATGACGATGGGGCGCGCGGAGACGGGGATGCCGTCGTCGGTGCCGTCGTTGGGGAAGACCGTGCAGCTGACGCGGTCGCCCTTGCCGAAGAAGTCGCTGGTCAGGGTGGTGCCGGTGCCGGCGAGCTCGCCCTGGACCCGCCACTCGTAGCGGTAGCTCTCGCTGTCGCCGTCTTCGTCAGACCAGCCCGCCGGCGTGCAGGACAGGGTGTCCCCTTCGTAGGCCTCGGCAGGGGCGATGGTCGCGGAGGTGAGCCGCGGCGGGGTGTTCAGGATGACCACCGGGTCCGAGGCCAGGGGAGCGCTGTCGATGAGCCCGTCATTGGCGACGATGCTGACGCTGACGGAGTCGTCCTTGTCGAAGTACGTGCCGTCCAGCTCGAGGACCGTGACCTCGGTCAGCTCCACGCCGTTGACCGACCACACCGCGGTGTAGGTGAGGTCGTCCCCGTCGTTGTCGTTCGCGTCGACGATCGCCTCGAGCACGGAGGCCTCGTACGCCAGGTCGGGGCGGATCCGGACCGACTCGACGGTCGGCGGCTGGTTGGCGATCTGCTTGCTGGCGGTCACCGCCTCGCCCTGACCGCGGGCGTCCTTGGGCAGGACCGTGACCTCCCAGACCTCGCCGCGGCTGGTGCGATCCTTGGGCACACGCTCGCTGGAGATGCGGGCGTCCACGCCGTCGACCTTCCAGGAGATCTGGGCGTTGACCGTGTCGCCGTCGGGATCGCTGGTGGTGATCTCGGCGATGAGGTCATCGGTCGAGAGCGGGGCATCGGGGGTGATCTCCACCTCCGCGCTGGGCACCGCGTTGCCGATGGTGATGGACGCCTGGGCCGAGGCGCCCTGCTCCTTGTCGTCGGCCGGAATGACCGTGACGGTCCAGGTCTCGCCGCGCTTGGTCAGCTCCGCCGGCACGTCCGGGCCGGTGACCTCGGCCACCGCGGCGCCGTCGCGGGTCCAGGACCAGGTGTAGGTGACCGCGTCGTTCTTGTTGGGATCGACCGATTCCTGCACGATGGAGGCCGACAATCCGTCCAGCGTGGTCGGCTCCTCGGGGGAGATGGCGACCACCGGGGCGCCCGGCGGCTCGTTGCAGCCGAACAGGGCAACCAGTGCAATCAGGGAAACAGACGTGCGCATCAGACCTCCAGCGCGACCATCATACAGGGTCTTGCGGCGGACTGACACGGGAATCGCAGAGCCAGGGACCGGACTCGCCGGTGTTGGAGCTATGCGCTCGAACAGGCGTGGACGCTACTTGGTGCAGGTGAAGACGGGGAGGGACCCCGACGTGAACCGCCCGTAGTTGGTGAACGTCGCGCTCGACGCGCTGTGGGTCTGGCAGGTGGAGTCGCTGTCGAAGCACCACATGCTGGCGGCGCAGCAGCCGGTGGCCCGCTTGCCGTAGCCGAAGGCCTTGGCGATGGCCTCCATCTTGGCCTCGGTCCAGTTGCCGGAGATGCTGACCGCAGAGGAGGTCGCCTTGAGGCCCTGGGCCGAGCAGATCTTGCTGTGCTCGCTGGCGGTGGCCTCGTACTCGGCGCGGACCCAGTAGTAGCCGTAGTCGAAGTGCACGACGTCAGCGCCGATGTCGACCTCGTCGGTCACCCCGATGGCGTCGGTGCCGTCGCTGGCGGTGATGGTGCACGCCCAGGTCTCGCCGTTGCCGGTGTCGTCGGCGGAGATGGTGTCGCCGGTCAGGTCCGTGGTGGTGGTGTCGCCGGTCCATTCGCTGTCGTCGACCGTCCAGGTGACCGTGTAGGTGATGTCGTCGCCGTCGGTGTCGGTCGCCTCGGTGACCAGCTCGCAGAAGAGGGGATCCTCCTCGGTCGGCTCGGCCGGATCGATCGTGACCACGTGGCCGGTCGGGGGCGCGTTGACGACGGTCGCGGTGTCCGCCACCGCGGTCCCGTCGACGGTGCCGTCGTTGGGGGTGACCGTGACCGAGATCACGTCGCCGATGATGGTCTCGCTGTCAGGGATCGAGGTCGTGCTGGACGAGCCGTAGGGCGTGCCGTTGATGGTCCACGCATACGACAGGGTGACCGTGTCGAAGTCGGCGTCGGCCGTGCCGACCGCGGCCATGACCGTGTGGCTCTGGTGCAGCGGAGACGGCGTGATCGACAGGCTCGTGATCTTCGGCGGCGCGTTCACCGACGTCACCTTGTTGGAGGTGACCGGCGGGCCGAAGTCGGTGCCGTCGTAGGGCGTGACGACCGCGTAGATCTCCTTGTCACGGACGTACGCGGTTCCGGCCAGGCTCGGTCCGGACGCCACCTTGGTGCCCGCGACGTACCAGTCGATGTCCAGGCGGACCTCTTCGGAGTCGACGTCGGTTACGCCACTCACCGTGGAGGAGATCGTCGTGCCGGTCATCGGGTCGGTCGGCGAGATGATGATGCCGCCGACCTCCGGCGGGGTGTTCCCGATGACGATGGGGCGCGCCGAGACGGGGATGCCGTCGTCGGTCCCGTCGTTCGGGAAGACCGTGCAGCTCACCCGGTTGTCCTTGGCGAAGAAGTCGCTCGAGAGCGTGGTCCCAGTGCCTGCAAGCACGCCCTGGACCCGCCACTCGTAGCGGTAGCTCTCGCTGTCCCCGTCGTCGTCGGTCCAGCCCGCCGGCGTGCAGGTCAGGGTGTCGCCCTCGAACGCCTCCGCCGGTGTGATGGTGGCCGACGCCAGGCGCGGCGGGGTGTTCAGGATGACCACCGGGTCCGACGCCAGGGGGGCGCTGTCGATCAGCCCGTCGTTGGCGACGATGGAGACGCTGACGGAGTCGCCCTTGTCGAAGTAGCTGCCGTCCAGCTCGAGCTCCGAGACCTCGGTCAGCTCGACGCCGTTGACCGACCACACGCCGACGTAGGTGAGCTCGTCGCCGTCGTTGTCGTTCGCGTCGATGATCGCCTCGAGCACGGACGCCTCGTACGCCTTGTCCGGGCGGATCCGCACCGACTCGACCGTCGGCGGCTGGTTCGCGATCTGCTTGCTGGCGGTCACCGCCTCGCCCTCGCCGCGCGCGTCCTTGGGCACGACCGTGACCTCCCAGGTCTGCCCGCGGCTCGTGCGATCCTTGGGAACGCGCTCGCTGCTGATCCGGGCGTCCTCTCCATCGACGGTCCACGAGATCTGCGGGTTGACCGTGTCCCCGTCGGGATCGCTGCTGGTGATCTCGGCGATCAGGTCATCGGTCGAGAGCGGGGCGTCGGGGGTGATCTCCACCTCCGCGCTCGGCACGGCATTGCCGATGGTGATCGACGCCTGGGCCGCCTCGCCCTGCTCCTTGTCGTCGGCCGGAACGACGGTGACGGTCCAGGTCTCGCCGCGCTTCGTCAGCTCCGCCGGCACGTCCGGACCGGTGAGCTCGGCCACGACGGCTCCATCGCGGGTCCAGGACCAGGTGTAGGTGACCGTGTCGTTGCCGTTGGGGTCGACCGCATCCTGGGTGATCGACGCGGTCAGGCCGTCGAGGGTCGTCGGCTCCGCGGGCGAGATCGCGACCACCGGCGATCCCGGAGGCTCATTGCAGCCGAACAGGGCAACCAGGGCGAGCAGAGAAACAGGCGTACGCATCAGACCTCCCGGATGCCGCAGCATACAGTCCTTTCAGCCCCCTGACTGCATGATCTGGCTATTCTTCGAGGGACGCCGCCCGACTCGCCGCGCGTTCAGTCTCCCTCGCCGCCAGCCGATCCCCCCTTCGACACTCCGAGGTCCCGCCCGTCCCATGCTCCGCCTCCTGCCGCTCCTGCTCCTCTGCCTCCCGGCCCAGGCCGGAGACCCCGGAGAGCTGGCGATCTACCCCGGCTTCAGCAAGGCGGAGCTGGCCCGGTCCGTCCGGGTCGTCACGGGAGCGGCCCGGCGGTGCGCGACCCTCGCAGATCCGCCCGAGGAGGCACCCCAGACCCGCCCGACCTCGGCGCCGCACCTCGCGGTCGAGGTCATCGATGGCGACGAGGTGTCGCTGCAGCAACGGGAGATCGAGCTGCAGTGCGGGACCGAGCCCGTCCGCAAGTGCGCCGCCAGCTTCGTGTGGGCGGAGGGCAGCGATCAGGTCGGCTACGCGTCCGTCCAGTGCTTCGGCAGCCACGAGGATCCGTACGCGAGCTACCTGGTGACGGCGTCGGTCGACCTGCGCAAGGCGAAGAAGGCCGACGTGCGGGGCACGCGCAAGGACAAGGCGACGATCCTGTCCAGCCTGACGTTCCAGACGGATGCCTTCCCAGGACTGCACGTGACCGCCTTCGTGGAGCAGCGACGCCGGGATGGTTCGACCGAGACCCCGCCCCAGGTCGTGCAGTTCGACGACTACGCCAAGGAGGACGCGGCGTCGGGCGCGCTGACCCCGGACGAGGTGGCGGAGCTGGCCGGCGAGGTGGTGCGGACCGCCTGCGATCTGACCGGCGCGTGC
>CALATR010000064.1 GCA_937891875.1 uncultured Pseudomonadota bacterium
CGAAGGCACGGAGGCACCGAGGGCCACGGAGAGGGGAAGCCAAGAGGCGGACCGAGCTCTGCTTCCGGGTTCGACCACGGGGGTCAGGACGAGAGGGGTTGCATCCTGCCGCGTGGAAGTCCAACCCCTCACGTCCTGACCCCGTGAGTCAAACCTCCGGAGCTCCGCTCCTCCGTGTTGAAAGCCGCGTTCGAAGCCCCGATCCCCCCTCTGAGAACCCCTCTGTGCCTCTGAGCCTCTGTGCCGAGCAGTGCCCCGCCCCTCCGATCCCTCCGACCCCGTCCCCAACGCCCTCATCGTCGCTCCAAAACCCCCTTCCAACGCCCACAAATTCACCGATCTTTTATTTCCATGCGGTCATTTTCTGGCAGATGCGGACGATAAATTGTCTATGTAACCAAGGGATGGCAGGAAGCCTCCCGTGACCGAAGGAGAGTGTGCATGACCCTGCACTTTGACGATCTCGATGCCCTCACCCGCCTGCTGGCCCTGGATGAGCTGTGGCAGGACGGGATCGCCGGTCGGCTGTACCGGAGCCCGCGCCTGACGGAGCAGGGCTTCGCGGACTGGCCCGGGCTGATGCAGATGGCCCTGCTGGACTCGGAGCCGTGTGGGCTGACCACCGCGCTGCGCAACGGCGGCCGCATGCGTCGCACGGATGACCAGGGTCGGCGGATCCCCCGCTCGGCCGCCCGGATCCTCGCGGAAGGGGAGTTCAACCGGTACTACTGCCGGGGCGTGTGCCGCCGCGCCCTGACCGAGGGGCTGCGCCAGGTGGAGGTGGTGCGCGCCCGCGCCAGCTTCACCCCGCGGGAGTCCTCCTTGGAGGTCGAGGGCCTGATGCTCGACGCGTCCTGGCTGCTCGACGATCTGCGGCGTCCGCCCGGTGAGGCCGTCGGTGCCGTGCCCGGCGGCCCCGGCAGCGGGATCACCGTGCGGATCCCTCGCCATCCTCGCATCGGTGGAGGCCATGGCCGCGGCAGCCGCATGGACCGGGCCGCGTAGCCTCCGCCGGGCTCCAGCCGTCGGGCCGACTCAGGAGCCCCCGAACCACCCACCGAGAGACAGGCCCACCGTCAGCAGCACCACCCCGTAGAGGATGGTGCCCATCAGCACGCCGCCGAAGCCCCACCCGTCGGAGCGGAACACCACCACGAGGCCCAGCAGCCCGGTGGCCGCCATCGCGAGCGCACCCGCACAGAGCAGGGTCCACGGGATGGGAGACGACAGCGCGACCAGCACCGTGCCCAGGCCGATCCCCCAGGGGATGCCGATGGCCGGAGCGCGCCAGCGCCAGTAGCGATCGTCGAGATCGGCGTCGCCAGGCAACAGATCGAGGCCTCCGAGCCGTCGCACCCGGGCCCGCAGGGCGGGGAGCAGGGCTCGGGGCACCGCCGCGGTCTGGCCGCCGCCGCGCCCGCGGGTCCACAGGAAGGCTCGCCTGCGCCCGACGGTGACGTGGATGCTGTCGATCTCGTACCAGGGCGTGACCGGTGCCCAGGGCGGCCCGGCACGCACACCTTCCGGACGGATCACCCACGCGTCACGCAGCCGCCCCAGAGGCCAGGCCGCGAGCAAGGCCATGCCGAGGCCGTAGGCCCACCCCAGCTGCCAGCCCGCACCGAGTGCCGCGACCAGCACCGCCACGCCGACCGTGGCCAGCACGAGGTCCGAGGGCAGGCCCGCCGGGATCGCGGGGAAGCGCCCATCCATCCAGTCCGAGGCGAACGGCACGTCGGGGAGCCAGCTGCGCAGGGCGGCGCGGGTCTCGCCATAGCCAGGAGCGAGCGGGATCTTCCAGCCGGGCCCCTCCACGTGAAGGTAGGCCCGACCGGTCCAGCGGGCGTGGCTCGCCGTGTCGTCATCCGCGCCGTAGGCTTCGGTCTCGGTGATCCGCAGCACCACGCCGTCACGGACGAG
>CALATR010000065.1 GCA_937891875.1 uncultured Pseudomonadota bacterium
GACGAGACCGAGACCACCGACAGCACCGACAGCACCGACAGCACCGACAGCACCGACGACACCGACGCGTGATGTCGGGGCGGACTCGTCCGCCCTTGCTGACGGAGCCCCGATAGCCACTCGGCTGTCGGGGTTTCTCTCTTTCGGACCGGGGAGGATGGCGTGCGCGTCTGCGTGATCGGCGCCGGACCGTCGGGCATCGCCGCCGCCAGGCACCTCATCGAGGCAGGCCTGTCCGTGGTCGTGTACGACCGCGGCCATGCGGTCGGCGGCAACTGGGTCTTCGACGCGAGCTCCGGCCACTCCAGCGTCTTCGAGACGACCCACATCATCAGCAGCAAGAAGTTCAGCGAGTACGCCGACTTTCCCCTGCCCGACGACGCGCCCGACTACCCCGGCCACGAGACCCTGGCGGCCTACTTCCAGGCCTACGCCGACACCTTCGGCGTGACCCCCCACGTGCGCTTCGGCACCACCGTGCTGCGCTGCGAGCCGGTCGGTGGCGTGGACGCAAGCGACGGGGGCTTTGCCGTCACGGTGCGCGACGACGCCACCGGGGACGAGCAGACCGAGACCTTCGACAAGCTGGTCGTCGCCAACGGCCACCACTGGAAGCCGCGCCTGCCGGACTACCCGGGCACGTTCTCCGGGACGTTCCTGCACAGTCACGACTTCAAGCGCGCCGCACCCTTCGCCGGCAAGCGGGTGCTCGTCATCGGCGGGGGCAACTCGGCCTGCGACGTCGCCGTCGAGACCAGCCGGGTGTCGGCGTGCACGGACCTGTCCTGGCGCCGCGGCTACTGGGTCGTGCCCAAGTTCCTCTTCGGCGTGCCCACCGATCAGCTCCACCAGGGCAGCGCGCGTCGCCTTGGCTTCGTGCCCCTGCGCTGGCGCATGAAGGCCAACGAGCTGCTGCTGAAGACCTTCGTGGGCAGCAACCGCGCGTACGGCCTGCCCGAGCCCGACCACCCCTTCGGCGCCACCCACCCGACCGTGAACTCGGAGCTGCTCTACTTCCTGCGCCACGGCGAGATCGGGACCCGGCCGGACCTCGCGTCCCTGGACGGCTCGACCGTGCGCTTCACCGACGGCACCGAGGCCGACTACGACGCGATCATCGCGTGCACCGGCTACCAGATCGCCCACCCCTTCTTCGACCACGACTTCATCGACTACTCCGAGGGGCCGGTCCCGCTCTACCGCAAGATGATCCACCCGCGCCGCGATGATCTCGTGTTCATCGGGCTCTTCCAGCCGCTGGGCTGCATCTGGCCCTGCGCCGAGCTCCAGGCGAAGATCGTCGCGCGCTGGTGGACCGGCCGCTGGTCGCCGCCGAAGGACCGGCAGGCCGCGATCGCGAGGGAACAGGCCCGCCCGCACCTGCGGCAGGTAGACTCACCGCGCCACACGATCACCGTGGATGAACCCACGTTTCGGGCGGAGCTGCTCCGGGAGCTCTGATCAGGCGCGCGGGGGCACGGCGATGGTGCGCCCGTCCTCGGCGACCACGACGTCGTCGAAGACCGCGCTCGCCTCGTCGAGGAAGACCTGGTTGTCGGGGTAGCGCTGGGAGAAGTGGGTGAGCACGAGCCGTCGCACGCCAGCCTCCCGGGCCAGCGTCGCCGCCTGACGCGCGGTCATGTGGCCGTACTCGCGCGCCTCGCGGGCGTGTTCCTCGAGGAAGGTCGACTCGGTCACCAGCAGGTCCACCCCGCGGGCGAGCTCGATGGCGGCGTCGCAGAGCCGGGTGTCCATGACGAAGGCGAAGGACTGGCCCGGGCGCGGCTCGCTGACGTCTTCGAGGACGACGCGCTGGCCGGACGGCGCGGTGACGGCCCCCTCGCGGAGCAGCTCGCCCACGATGGGACCGCGCAGGCCCCGCTCCTGCAGGCGCTCGGGGAGCATGCGCACGCCGTCGGGCTCCTGCAGGCGGTAGCCGAGGGTGTCGCAGCGGTGGTCGAGGGGGGCGACGGACAGGGTGAAGCGCGGGTCTTCGAGCGCGACGTGGGCCGACTGGTCCTGGGGGAGCGGCCGGATGTCCAGGTAGCTGTCGTCGAAGATGGAGGCGTGGCGCAGGCGCCGCCAGTAGCGCTCGCCGGACGCGGGGAAGAAGGCGCGGACCGGGTGGCGCACGCTGTCGAGC
>CALATR010000066.1 GCA_937891875.1 uncultured Pseudomonadota bacterium
CCCCCGGCTGTCGGTGGACGGCGCCCTGCTCCCCAGCCCCCGCCGCTTCGGAGGGGCTCCGATCTTCCCCGATCAGGACCCCGAGCCCGGCCGGTACCGCCTGTCCGTCGAGATCCGCCACCGCTGGTCCACGGCGGCCACCGGCAAGCTGGGCGAGGCGACGATCCGGGACCTGGTCGTGCACGGAGTGAGCCCGATCCACACGCCGCCGGAGGGGCTCACCGCGGCCCACGCCGCCCACCGGGCGCACGCCGCGGGCCGGCCCGACGAGGCCCTCGGCGCGCTGCGGGACGCGCCGCAGGATCTGGACCACGACCTGGCGCGACTGGTGGTCGCGGAGGAGCTCGGAGATCTGCGCCTGGCCCGGGAGGCGATCGGGCGCTTGTGGAGCCAGTACGCCTCGGATCGGGCCACCCGCAGTCGCCTGTACGGCCTGCTGCGCTCCCGCCCCCAGCGCATGGCCCGGCTGCTCGCGCCAGCACTCGGGGACCAGTGGCCCGAGCTCGCCTGGAGCACCTGGCAGGGGGTCGCGCGGCACCCGGACACCCTGGATCCGGGCGAGGTGAAGGACCTGGAGCTGGCCCTCGCCACCCTGGACGACCTGTCCCCCGATCGCCTCGACGCGCGCGGACGGCGCGCCCTCACCCGCTTGCTGATCCTGCGCGCGGGCCTGATGCGCCGCCTGGACCGCCTGCCCCGCGCCCGCGGCGACCGACGCCAGGCCCTCGCCCTGCTGGATGACCTGCCCGACCCCGACGACGAGCTCGCCCAGGCCCTGCTCCGAGAGGAGGTGCTGGGTGCGGCTGCCGAGGGCGATCTCGACGAGGCGCTGGCCGCCGCGGAGCGCCTGCTCGCCGTCGCCCCCGACCCGCCCACCGCCGTCGACGCGCTCGACGCCCACCCTGACCTCGACGCCCTGCGCGCTCACCCGGGCTGGGAGTCCATCCGCGCCGCGCGCCTGCTCCCCCCGGGCGGCTGGCCCTGGTGATCACGCGCCGAGGGGCTGCTCCTCGACCCGCTCCACCACCAGGCGGATCTCGCGACCACGCCGCTCGATGAGCTCCTCTGCGCCAAGGAGCCCGGCGTCGGCGAGCTGCTTGCGCGCCCGGTAGAGCTGCACGTTCAGCGAGGCCTCGGACAGGCGCAGATCGGTCGCCAGCTGGGGGCGGGGGATCCAGCCGCACTCGTGGGGGGGCAGGCCCTGCTCGACGTCCTGCTTGCGCAGCCGGGACAGGTGCAGGAGCACGTAGTGGTGCACCCGCTCGGGCAGGTGCTCGGAGCGCCCCGGTCCACGCACGGTGACCTCGACGACCTCCTCGTTGAGGCTGACGTGGAAGAGCAGGCTGCAGGTGTCGACCCGCAGGGCGCTCTGGGCGGCGGTCAGGGTGGCGGACAGGCTGGTCGGCAGGGAGAGCTGGAAGCGTCGGCCGCCCACCTCGACGATGTGCCCGTCCTCGACGAACTCGTCCCCAGTCTCTCGCTGGATGAGCCAGCGCCCGTCGAGCGCCTGGGTCACCAGGATCTCCGGGTCGTCCTCGCTGGGCAGGGCGAGCATGCCGCCGTCCAGCTCCAGGTCCTTGCCGCCGTCCAGTGCTACCGCCGTCGCCAGCGGCGGATCGAGGTCCACCACCGCCCACGGACCCGAGCCCGCGAACGAGAGCTTGTGGTTGAGTGCGAGCTCCCGGGACGCGCCCGCGTCCAGGGGCAGCTCGTCCACCCGGGTGCCATTGCGGCTGCCCAGGTCGCGAACCCACCACGCCCCGTCGGAGAACGTCACCAGTGCGTGCTCCCCGGAGACCGAGGGCTCGCGCAGGCGCAGATCACAGCGGTTCGAGCGGCCGATCAAGTGGCGCGCGCGCAGGCGGACCAGCGGCTGCGCAGGGTCCGAGAGGAGTCGAAGAAGGGCCATGCCCCGCCCCTATCTCCTCCGCAGCTGCGATCATCCCTGCCGGGAAAGTGGGATCTTCAGCTGCTCCTCCCACGCCTTGACCTTGGCAGACGCCACCTTGTCCGCGTCACCGTGGTCGAACTTCTGCTCCATCTCGCTCTTGATGACGAGCTCGTTCTCGAACCCGGTGCCGTTCTCCAGGTTCCCGTCGCGAGTCGCGAAGAGGTCCTTCCTTCCCTTGATCTCGATGATCATGTCCGACTTGGCGGTCAACGGCTCGACGATGCCCTCGACGAAGTTGTCGACGCCGGAGTCGACGGTCAGGCGGGCCACCTCCTCGTCCACCTTGTCGGGCAGGTCGCCGCCGGGGTGACCCGTCTCGCTGGAGGAGGCCAGCTGGCCGTTGCCGTTGAAGACGCCCTCCTCGACCGCCTGGCCGTGCTGCTGCTCGAAGCCGTCGAAGAGCTTCGCCAGCGGAGCGAGCAGGCCGCCGGGGTTGCCGTCGAGCAGCTGGGCCGCCGGACCGCCCGCGTCGGGCACCTTCATCGCGACCTCGTACTCGAACAGGCCGGCGCGGCCGTCGCTGTGCTCGAGGGCGTCGGCACCGAGCTCCTGGAGGAACTCCCACTTGAGCTTCGCCGAGATCGGACCCAGCTGCCCCTCCAGCTCCAGGTACTCCTTCATGCCGTCGGTGTAGTCGACGTTGCCGTCCTCGTCGCCGGCGAGCGTGCCGGTGTAGGCGACCCCGCCCTTGCCCTTCACCTGCAGCTTCTCGCCGAGCATGTCCTCGAGCTTGCCGACGGTCTCGGTCGGGTTGTCCGCCACGCCGGTGCCGATGTCCATGCTCCCGCCGAAGCCGGGCGGCGTGGTGCTCCCGTTCACCTGCCCGGCGATGTCGGACGAGCTGCCGCCGGTGTAGTCGGTGGCCCCGTCCGCCGCGGTGTGGTCCTGGTTGCCGAAGTCGAACTCCGCCTTGGCCCCGGCCTCGAGGCCCGCCGAGAAGCTGACGCTGCCGCCCTGGGCCGCCATGCGCTCCTCGACCATCGCCGCCCAGATCTTCGCCTCGTCGTAGGCGTCCATTCCCGATCGTCCGCCCATGCCCCACAGGGCGCCGACGATCTTGCGCACCACGCGGCCGCGGCCCTCGTCGTCGCTGGCGCCCTCGGCCTTCGCCTCCAGGTAGGACTCCTGCCCGGACAGATCCGCGCCCTCCAGCTCCTTGCTCATGCGGGTGTCGAACATGCGCATGAACACGTAGGACAGCTGCTCCATGAGGTCGGGCAGGGTCTTGGCGGAGCTCATCAGGCCGAGCTTGAGCGCGAGCGTGATGCCGACCTCGATGGGCCCTGCGTCGATGCTGCCCTCGAGCCCGCCCTGGATGCCCAGGTTCAGCGCCAGGGCGCCCCCGCTGACCGCGGTGAGCTTGGCGTCCAGGCCCAGCACGATCTTGACGTCCTTGCTCAGGACGACGACCGGGATCTTGAGCCGCGCCTCCAGGGAGAGTCCAGATTCGAGGCCGGTGTCCGCCTGGATGGCCCCGCCGGCGGTGGTGTCGCCCTCCTGCAGCGTGCCGGTCGCGTCGCCCCACTGCTCGGCCACCTGCCCGAAGCCGTCGGCGATGCTGCGGCTCTCGAGGTCGGTGGCGACGTTGAGCAGGGCCTCGCGCTGGAAGTCGTCGTCCCGGATCAGGTCGGGCAGGCGGTCGGCGACCTCCGTGGCGAAGGCGCCGTCCCGGTCGAAGCGATCGTCCTTGCGCACGCGCTCCTTGGTGGTGCGCCGGAAGTGCTCCTTCGCCTCCCCCTCGGCCTTGCGGATGGCCGCCTGCTCCTTGTCGCCAAGCAGGCCGTCGAGGATGGCCGCGCCCGCCATGCCCAGGGCGGCGAAGGGCGCGAGCATGGGGTTGGCGAGCGTCACCGCGGTCGCGGCGATCATCGCGGCTTCGTTGGCGTCGTCGAGGTGCTTGTCCTCGTAGTTCATCGCCTTGCGGTAGGCGGTGGCGGCGCCGTTCTCGACGCGCTCGCGCAGGTCCGGATCGGCGCACTCCGCGTCGATGAAGTCGCCGCAGACGTCCTGGACCGCCTGGGCGATCGCCATGTCCTCGAGCTCCTTCTCCACCTTCCGATCGAGCCGCTTGCCGCGCCAGCCGCCCTGCATCGCGTCGAGCTTCATCATCAGGTACTCGCGCTCGGCGTCGCCGGTCGCGTTGTCCGCCATCTTGCTCTTGATGGACTCGATCTCCTTGTCGAGCTGGTCCTGCGCGGTATCGTCGGCGTACTTCGCGATGTCGTCGCGGGCCTTCTGACGCAGGCCTGCGGTCGACAGCTTGCCGACCAGGTGGTCGGTGGTCTGGTCGCGGAACCAGTCCAGGCCCGCCTCGACCGCCTGGTTGAGGTGCTCGGCGTACAGCTCGTCCTGCTCGCAGTAGTACTCGAAGAGCTCACCCTTGCGGTCGAGCTTCTTCTCCATGCGATCCTCAGCACGCTCCTCCCGCCGCTCCTCCCGGTCCTCGCGGCGCTGCTCCTGGCGCTCTTCGCGCGCCTCCTGCCGCTCTTCCTGGCGCTCCTCCCGGTTCTCGCGCTTGGCCTCCTTGCGCTCGTCCTTGGGGAGATCGCGGATGTCCTGGCGCTCCTGCCGCCGCGCGTCCCGGGCGTCCCGCTTCGCCTCGCGGTCGTCCCGGCGACCCTCCCGCTTCGCCTCGCGCTCCTCCCCCTTCTGCGCCTTCTTCGCCTCCTTCTCGTCGCGCTTCGCCTCGCGACGGGCGTCGCGGTCCGCCCGGACCGCCTCCCGCTCCTCGGGCCGCGACGCCCGGCTGTCGGCGCGCATCTCGCGCTTCTGATCGCGGGTCTCCTGGCGAGCGGCCTTGCCGGCGTGGCGATCGGCCTGCTTGTCCTCGCGGCGCTCGCCCCGCTCCTCCTTCGACTCGCTCCGGGACGCCTTGCGGTCCGACCGCTTGTCCTTGCGGGCGTCCTTGCGGCTGGAGCTGGACTTCGGCGTCGGCGCGCCCGCCTTGTGCGCGGACCCGGGCTTCGGCGCGGCGGCCTTGGACCTGGGCGCGGGCTTCGGCTTCGGCTTCGGCTTCGGCTTCGGCTTCGGCTTCGCGGCGACGGGCTTCTTCGGCGGCG
>CALATR010000067.1 GCA_937891875.1 uncultured Pseudomonadota bacterium
CCCCGAGGTCGACCGCACCACGGTCGAGGGGGCGCAGAACCTGCCGTACGCCATCGAGAACCTCCGGGTGAAGGCGGCAAACGCCGATCTCCCGGTCAGCGTGTGGTTCTGGCGCAGCGTGGGCAGCTCCCAGAACGCCTGGGTCACCGAGTGCTTCGTCGACGAGGTGGCCGCCCTCGCCGGCAAGGACCCGGTCGCCTTCCGCCTGGGCATGCTCAAGGACAAGCCCCGCCACGCCCGGGCGCTCGAGCGCGCGGCCGCGCTCGCCGGGTGGGGTGAGGACCTGCCCGCCGGCCACGCCCACGGGGTCGCGGTGCACGAGAGCTTCAGCAGCTTCTGCGCCCAGGTCGCGCAGGTCTCCATGGAGGACGGCGTGCCCCGGGTACACAAGGTGACCTGCGTCCTCGATCCGGGACAGGTGGTCACGAAGGATGCGGTCGAGGCCCAGGTGCACTCGTCCATCGTCTACGCCTTGTCAGCGGCGCTGTGGGGTCGCATCGACTTCGAGGGAGGTCAGATCGCCCAGAGCAACTTCCACGATCACCGGGTGCTTCGCTTCGACGAGATGCCCGACGTAGACGTGGAGATCATCGCAGAGGGCGAGGCGTTTGGCGGGGTGGGCGAGCCGGCGACCCCCCCGCTCGCTCCCGCCGTCTGCAACGCGATCCGAGCACTCACCGGCGAGCCGGTACGGAGCCTGCCCCTGGCCTAGCGTCGACGCTCCGATCCCCGTGCTATGACCCCCCCGAACACGGAGGGGCTGTTGCAGAACTCGGTCTTGCCGGCCGCGGGGCTCGTGTTGGGGCTGATGCTCGTCGAGGTCGTGCTGGGCCTCGTGCTCAAGCGCAACCTCTACCGCCTGCCCGATGCGCTCTCGAGCCTCGGGAGCTCGCTGGGCCAGCTCGTCGTGCAGGCCATGCTCGGGTTCACCACCCTGGCCATGTACACCGTGCTGTATGACCACCTGGCCGTGCTGACCTGGCCCACCGGCCCCCTGGGCTGGGTGCTCGCCTTCTTCGTGATGGAGCTGGTCTTCTACTGGCGCCACCGCGCCGGCCACGAGCTGTCCGTCCTGTGGACCGTGCACGAGGTCCACCACCAGTCGTCCGAGTACAACTACGCCGTCGCCCAGCGGGTCGGGTACCTGCAGTGGCTGCACACGGCGTGCTTCATCTGGCCACTCGCGATCCTCGGCCTCGATCCCCTGATCTTCAGCGTGCTGTTCTCGGGGATCCACCTGTACCAGTTCCTGATCCACACCCGCCTGATCGGCCGCCTCGGGCCGCTCGAGTGGGTGATCATGACGCCCGCCCACCACCGGGTGCACCACGCCCGCAACCCCCGCTACCTCGACACCAACTACGGATTCACCCTGCTGATCTTCGACCAGGTGTTCGGCACCTTCCAGCGCCAGGTGGAGGAGCCCGAGTACGGCACCCTCACGCCGCTGCACTCCTTCAGTCCGCTGGACAACAACATCCGCCCGTGGCGCACGCTGATCACCCGCATGCTCCACGCGCCGAGCCCGTGGGTGGCGCTGCAGCTGCCGTTCCGCCATCCCTCCTGGGATCCGGTCCAGCGTCGGCGGGTGCTGCCCGCCAAGGACGAGACCGTGCCCCCGCGCCAGCTCCCCAGCGAGCGGGTGGATCTGATGCGCGGGATCGGGGCGGTGGTCGCGGTCCTCGTCGCCACTGTCGGCACCCTGGTGCTGGTCGAGTCCATCGCGTCCTGGCCTCTCGGAGTGCGCCTGCTGGTCGGCTTCGTGCTGCTCGGCCTGTCCGCCGTGGCGACCCACGTGGTCACCGCACCCCACCGCGTGGCGGAGCCCCTCGAGCCCATGGAGGCCGGCGATGGCGTGCACAGCTGAGTGGCTCCCGCGCTTCGACGTCTGGGCAACAGAGCCCGTGCCTCGGGTCGACCAGGCACTCGTGCACAAGGCGCGCCCGGAGAACGTGCTGGTGGCCCGGGTCGAGCCCGTCTTCGAGCACCACGTGGCCGCCCAGATGGTCGTGCCCGAAGAGCACCCCTTCTTCTTCGAGCACCCGTGTGACCACGTGCCCGGGCTGGCGCTGGTCGAGGCGGGTCGGCAGG
>CALATR010000068.1 GCA_937891875.1 uncultured Pseudomonadota bacterium
ACGACCCTGCCGGCAGCGACGGTCACCCGCGCCCCGACCACACTTCGCGCCCCGAGGGCAGCGCCGAGCACCCCGAGCGGCGCATCGTGCAACGTGCCGTCCACGGACACGCGAACCGGCCCTCCCAGGACCTGGTCCAGGAGCAGCGCCCCCACCTTGAGCTGCGCGCCCGGGCCCACGTAGCCAAGCTGCAAGGTCCCGCCGCAGACCGCGTCCCGGTCGAGCATGCCGTAGGTGACGAACCCGCGCCGCTGCAGCACCGCGCCCGGCCCCAGGACCGAGCCCAGGCACAGCCCCTGGGGCTCCACCCGCGCGCCGGGGCCGATGATGCTGTGCCTGACGATGGCACCCGCGTCGACGACCGCGCCATCCATGAGCACGCTCGCCTCGACGACCGCGCTGGGATGCACGTGCACGTCCGACCCGCGACTCACCAGCTTGGCACCCAGGCGCTCCGGATCGGTCGACCCGGCGCGGATCGCCGCCAGGGCCAGACGCAGCGGACGCGTGCCCGCCGGGCCGGGCAGGGTCTGGAACAGCCGCGGTCCGAGGCCCATCAGGTTGGCCCACAACACGCCCGCGAAGGTCTGCGCCGAGATCACGAGCGCGGCCGAGCCGTGCAGCGTCTCGGTGCGCCCGCCGACCTCGTCGAGGAGTGGGATCTCGAAGGGGCGACTGTCGACCGGCACCTCGATGACCTCGGCTGCAGCGAGGCGATCGGGAGTTGCTCGACCGCCGCCACGCAGCCGCACGAGCTGGACCGGGGACCCGAACGCGGGCTCGCAGGCCCACCGCGCACAGGGCTCGGCCAGGGTGCCGACGACGTCGCCCGCGATGCCGCCAGAAGCTTCGACGAACGCCTCGAACGCCGCCCTGGTGGCCAGGCCGCCCGGGGTCAGGGTGACCCGATCCTCGGTGCCCTCGCCGAGGGGGAGGCCGGCGTCGCGGGCCTCGGCGATCAGCACGTCCGCCGCGGGCTCACCGAGCCAGGTCACCGCATGGGAGTCGGTGCCGATGCCGAGGACGGGCACGGCGGGAGGGAGCTCGAAGGTGGGCGTAGAGCGGGACAGGGACGCCTCCTGGGCACCGGCCTGTGCTCGCCGGCGCACTAGGATAGGCTGCGACGACTTCAGATGGAGGCCCCATGCGCCGCTCTCGCCTGACCACGACCGTCCCC
>CALATR010000069.1 GCA_937891875.1 uncultured Pseudomonadota bacterium
AGAGACCAGCGACCAGAGACCGCCCCGCCACTCCCCCGGTTGAAGCAACGCGACTCCCCGTCAGAGGATCCGGGCCCCGCCACTCCGCTGCTCGAACGTCCGGTCTCCGCCCCTACTCCACCCACCCCTCCCGCAGCGCCTTCGCCACCGCCTCCGTCGCGCTGTGCACCCGCAGCTTCCGGTACAGCGTGCGCACATAGCCGCGGACCGTGCCGATCGAGATGTCGAGGTCGGCTGCCACCTGCTTGTAGGCCTGGCCGTGCACCAGTGCGACCAGGACCGTGCGCTCGCGGGGGGTGAGCGGGGGGCAGGGCTCGCGGGGTTCCTGGTCGCGGAGCAGGCCCAGCACCGAGCGGGCGACCCCGGGAGACATCGGGGCGCCGCCCTGCATCGCCTGGTGGAGCGACGTGATGAGCTCGTCGCCGTCGACGTTCTTCAGCAGGTAGCCGTCCGCGCCCGCCTGAATGGCCGACAGGATCCGCGGGGGATCGTCGAAGGCGGTGAGCACGACGACCGCGACCTCGGGCAGGCGCTCGCGGAGGCGGCAGGTGGCCTCGACGCCGTCCATGCCGGGCAGGTCGAGGTCCATGATGACCACGTCCCACCTGGCGGTCGGTCCGGCCGCGGCGAGCGCGTGCTCGGCGCTCGGAAAGGAGGCTTCGACCGAGAGGCCGGGCGAGGTGCCGAGGATCAGCTCCAGGGACTCGCGGTAGCGCCGGTCGTCCTCGACCAGGGCTATGCGCAGGGGCTCGCTCATGGGGTCCTCCCTCGACCGCGACGGGCGCGGGGCTCGAAGTCAAGGCGGATCGTCGTGCCCGCGTCGGGGGCGCTGCGGATGACGAGGGTGCCGCCGAGGCGCTCGGCGCGGCGGCGCATGGAGGCCAGGCCGAGCCCGGCGGCTGCGACGTCGGGGTCGAAGCCGCGGCCGTCGTCGTCGACCCACAGGGTCCAGCGGGGGCCGACCCGGGACAGGCCGATCGTGACCTGGGTGGGAGCGCCGTGGCGGGCGGCGTTGTGCAGGGCCTCCATGCCGATCCGCTCGAGCTCGCGGCACAGGCCCAGCGGCAACTCGACCGAGGCCAGCTCCGGCGCGAGCACCACGCGCAGATCGGAGCGTCCAAGCAGCAGATCTCCGCCGCGACGGTGCAGGCGCTCGACCAGGGCAGCGGGGGTCGTGCCTCCCGGGCGCAGGCTGCCGACCAGCTCGCTGACGCTGCCGTGCAGCTCGCGGGTGGTGCCGCGGATGCGCTCGGCCAGCTCCACCCGGGTGGCGTCGTCCAGGCGCTCGCGGCCGAGCAGGGTGGCGAGCAGGCGGATGCTGCCGAGGCCGCTGCCCAGCTCGTCGTGGAGGTCCATCGCGATCCGCAGGCGCTCCCGCTCGCGTCCCAGCAGCCAGACCAGCCGGGCGCGGCTGGCCAGCACCACTGCGCCGATGATCCCGACCAGCGCGATGGCGATCACCCAGGGACGCTGCCAGAACGGGGTGGCGACCTGCAGCTGGACCACGATCGGCTCGGACCAGGTCTCGCCGTCCAGGCTCGCCTCGAGCACGACGCGGTGATCGCCGGGCGCGAGGTCGACCAGCTGGACGCGCCCATCGGCGAGCGGGGTGAAGGTCCCGCCGGAGACCCGACCCCGGTAGCGGACCCGCCCGGGGTCGCGAAACGCCAGCGCCGTCGCCTGGATGCTGACGGTGTTCGGGGGGCTGGGCACCTCGACCCGGGTGCCGCCCACCGGGCGATCGTCGACCCGCACCGCGACGAGGCGCAGCGGTGGGGGCTCCGGCCGCTGGTCCCGGGCGCTCCGGGGGACGTTCACCAGGCCCGACGCGGTCGCGATCCACAGGCTGCCATCACCTGTCTCGGCGAGGTCAGAGGCCGACTCGGACGGCAGGCCGTGCCAGCGACCGAGGCGCTCGGCGACGTGGAGATCGGGGCCTTCGAGGCGGTGGATCGCGCCGTGTCCGACCAGCCAGGCTCCACCCCGCGCCGATCGACGCATGCCCATGAGAGCGCGGGTGCCGAGGGCCTCGTCGCTGCGCGGGTGGCGCACGACCCGATCGCCGCGGAGCACGGCCAGCCCGCTGCCGACGGTCGCGACCCACACCTGATCGTCCTCGGTGCGCACCAGGCCGACGATCCGCTCGAGGTCTGGCAGATCGAGCTCGGCGCAGCGCCAGCGTCCAGTGTCCACCTCGGCGGCGGCGGTCCGGCAGAGCTGCTGGTCGTCGGCGATCCACAGCACGTCGCGGTGATCGACGGTCATGAACCACGGGGCCACCGGGAGGTCGCTGATCTCGGCGAGGTCGCGGCCTTCGAGACGCAACAAGGAGCGCGGGCGATCGCGGCCGTCGACGGTGATCCAGCTGCTGCCGAGGCTGTCGGTGGCGCAGTCGTGGAAGACCCCATCGACCGCGCGCAGGGGGGTCACGACCTCGTCCGTCCACAGCAGGAGGTCGTGGCGGTGGATGTCGTCGACACGCCGGCCCGAGCCCAGCAGGGCGCCGTCTGGGGTCAGGCAGGAGCGGTGGTAGAGGGTGTACTCGTCGGGCCGGGTCCAGTCGCCGCCCGGCTGCCTCCGAGCCGTGCCGCTCCAGGTCGTCGCCCACACCGTGCCCGCGCGCTCGAGCACGAAGCGCGGACCCATGGCGGGCAGCCCGTCCGCCTCGCCGTAGACGAGCGTGCGGGGAGAGGGCCAGGAGCCCAGGCCGCCCTGGCGCGTGAACCAGACCGAGCCGTCAGGTGCCTCGACGATCGAGCTCACGACGGCATCGGAGGACTGCTCGACCCGCCCGGCCTCGTCCAGGGAGACCAGCCAGCGGTCGCTGTCCAGGAAGAGCTGGTCGGCGGCGACGTAGAGCTTGGCGCTCGCGCCGTCCTCGGCCCACACGACCTCGGACGCGCCGTCCTGCCAGCGCCGGGCGGTGCCCAGCCACTCCATCGTCCACACGCCGTCGGGACGGACCGCGAGATCGGTGAATGCCCCGCGCTCCGGCGTGGCGAGCACGCGCTGGGGTTCACCGCCTCGAACCTGGAATCCACCACGATTCGTCACCAGCGCCAGCACCCCGCTGGTGGCGGAGACGTAGCCCAGCTCCTCCCCCGGCAGCAGGCGCCCGGCGAGCGCGTCGTCCCAGCCACCGTCCGCCCTCCGCCGCCACGCGGTGCCGCCGAGCCCGAGCCACAGGGTCCCGTCGGGCTCGCTGGCGAGGGTGGTCACCCGTCCGGAGATCCCGTCGGGCAGAGGCAGCTCGGTCTCGACCCCGTCCACGATCTCCACGAGCTTCCCCCGCGCGTCCATCGCGTACACGCCCCGCGCCGGACGGGGCGCGAGGCCGTACCAGGCATGCCGGGCAGGCCCCTCCACCGCGGGCACGAAGCGCTGCCCGTCGAAGCGCCACACCCCCTGCGGCGAGCTGACCCACACAAAGCCGTCCTGGCCGACCACGATCTGGTGCGGCGTGTCGCTCCCCAGCCCTTCGGCAGCGCCGACGGTGCGCTCGACACGGGTGCCGGCGAGGGCGGTTCCGGCGACCAGCAACAGGACGAGCATGGGGCAGCATAGGGCAGTTGGGGGCGGATCAGTCGAGGCCCATCATCGTGGGGGCAGCCCCTACGCCGCCTCGTCCTTCTCCCCAAAACGAAGCTCGTTCGGGTCCTTTCCGGCCTGGAGCAGGCGCTCGCGCAGCCAGATCCGCACCGCGTCCACCCCGATGGGCGTCTCGGAGAGCTGGGGGAGAGGGTCGAAGGCGGCGGCGAGGAAGCCGTCGTGGGGGGCGCCCAGCTTGTTGCGGGCGTCGTCGAGGTAGCGCTCCCGGTCGCTCTCCCGCAGGGTGTCGATCTTGTTGACCACGGCGAGCACGGGGCGCCCGGAGCGCAGGCAGGCGGTGTAGTCGGCCTTCTCCCGCGCCTGCACCCCGCCCTGGGAGTTGACGACGTAGACGTACACGTCGATGTGATCGAGGACCTGCTTCGCCTCTTCGGTGACTGACTCGACCACGTCGCCGAGGCCCGGCGTGTTGACCACATACGTCGCGGTCGTGCCCTCGATGCGGGTGATCTGCACCTCCTTCGTCGAGCCCGCCACCGGGCTGACGTTGCCGTGGTCGATGCCGAAGATGGCCTTGATCCCTGCGTCCTTGCCCGAGGACGGCGAGCCGACGATCCCGATGGTGACCCGGTGCAGCACCAGCTGGCGCAGACGGCTCACCTCGAGCACGGCGGGCACGAGGATGCGGTCGTTGGGGCGGGCGGCGGAGAGCAGGAGCAGGAAGAGGGCGGGGAGCTGGCCGCCGGGGATGACGGCGAGGATCCGGGCCGCGATCGCCGCCCCCATGCGCGGCGTGACCGACGTCGACAGGGCGTAGTTGGCGTGGTCGCCCATGGCCTCGCGGACCCGGGCCACCGCCTTCTCTCCGACCGCGGGCACCGGCGGACGCAGGCCCTGCTCGCTCCAGAAGCGCAGCCGGGTCTCGTCGTCCATGGTCGCCCAGGTCTCGGAGATGTAGCGCTCCAGGATGGCGCTCTCGGTCGCCTCCAAGGAGCGTCGAGGCTCCACTTTCGCGCGCTTGCACAGGGCGTTGAGGAGGGCGGGGTAGCTCTCGGGCTCCATGCCGCGGAACAGCGAGCGCAGCTTGTGGCTGCCGGCCCAGCGCAGCTTGCGCGCACAGGCGGTCGACAGGTCGCGCAGGCCCTTGCCGCGGGGATCGACCCGCAGCACCGCGGCCAGGTTCAGCAGCTCGTCCCGGTGGCAGCGACGGAGCAGCTCCTCCAGATCGGCGTCGGCTACTGATCGTCGGGAGCTTGCCACCCGTCCTCCTGGTTCGACACGTCCCGCCACTGCACGGCACCGGCGTCGAAGGCCGCGCGCAGATCGGCGCCGGTGATCTCCGCACCCTTCTCCATGAACACGATCGCGGCCCGGCCAACCCCGTAGGTCGTGGCCCCGGCGATCGTCGCGCCGAGGGCACTGGTGGCGATGTGGGCGACCTGGCCGCCCGGGATCCAGCCTGCGGTCTTGAGCGCCGACATGGCCCAGCGGATGAAGCCCTTGCTGCCTCCCGCGAGGATCTCGCCGAGGATGAACAGCGCCATGTCGTTGTCCATGCGCCGGCCGTAGACCGCGGCGATGTCGGCGATGAGCTTGACCTGGATGGCGGTGACCGCGGTGGCGTCGACGCCGATCATGGGGATGGCGCCGGCCATGGCGGAGCGGCGGGCGGCGGTGCGGATGACCGCCTGGCAGGCGAGTGCCTTGTTGCGCAGGGTCTTGGCGAACAGCAGGTCCTTGCCGTTGGTGGACAGCTGGTGGTGGATCCACTTGACGACGTCCTCGACGCCGATGGGCTCGGGGGAGAGCGCGGGCAGCGGGTCGAAGGCGGTGATGATCGCGTCCTTGGGGTCGACCTGGAGCTGGGCGAGGGTCGCCTCGACGAAGCTGGGGCGCTCGTGCTCGCGGATGAGGTCGATCTTGTTGATGCAGACCAGGGTCGGCTTGCCCAGGGCGCGGATGGCGTCGAGGTCGCGCCGCTCGTCGATGGTGGCGCCCCCGTCGGCGTTGAGCAGGTAGACCGCGATGTCGACCTGCTGCAGCACCTCGCGCGCCTTCTGGTCGACCTCCTTGCGCACGTCGCCGAAGCCGGGCGCATTGACGACGAGCACGTGCTTGTCGCGATCGACCGGGGCGACGCGCACCTCGGCGGTCGAGCCGGGGATGGGGTCGATCTCGCCGAAGTCGAGGCCGAAGAGCGCCTTGATCGCACTGTCCTTGCCCGAGGAGGCCGAGCCCAGGAACGCGACCACGAGCGTCTGGGACAGCGCCTGCTCGATCTGGCCCGACGCGATCTCCCACCGCGCCATCACCTCGGTGCGGGCGGGGGCCTGCGGCTCGATCACCAGTTCGGTGGCGGACTTCTTGGCGGGGACAGGCAGCTTGTCGTCGGACATCGGGACGGCTCTCGCGGCAGGTGGGCCGAGGGTTCGGGCACATCCTACGCGCAAGGGAGCTGCAGTCCTGCATGTCGTGAGGGTTCGGTGAGCCGGCCGGAAGGAGGATGTCAGGCGGGGGGCCGAACGCAGTGCGCCCCGCCGACCCTGGGGTCAGCGGGGCGCGGTCGGGCCGGTCCCGACGCGAAGGGTGTGGCCTACGGCGAGGCCTTCAGCTTGAGCTGGTCGACGAAGCGGCCCACGGCGCGGATCCGCTCGGGCACGGACTCGCCCCAGGCGCGCTCGGCGCCGGCCTCGACGAGGCGATCGCTCCAGACGTTGTCGACCGCGGCGTCCAGCGGGACGTGGAACACGCGCACGCCGCTGTCGACGATCTCCTCGGTGACGAAGAGGGCGTGGGCCTCGAGCAGGTCGGGGCTGACAAAGCGATCGGTGCGCTTCCACGTGGGCATGGGGTCGGCGTAGAGGTCGGGGCGGCGCTCGCCGGCGACCAGCTCCTCGGGCACGCGGCCACCGAGGAGCACGATGGCGCGCTCGGCGTCCGGCGGGGCGTCGTTGGCGAGCATGTGCTCGGCGAAGGCGAGCGCGGTGGCCGGGTCGCGACCCAGCTCGTCGGCCCAGCAGGAGGGCGAGGTGAACACCGGGTTGTCGTAGTCGACCCAGCCCTGGAGATCGTCGAGGGTGGAGCAGGTCGACAGGCCGCCGGTGACGCCGAACATCTCCCGGGCGTCGTTGGGGCCGAAGCGCATCAGGGGCTGCAGCTGGTGGGCTCGGCGATCGGCGTGGGCGACGAGTCCGTAGTACGCCTCGCCGCCGTGCTGGGACAGGCTGCGCAGTCCGACCAGTGCGCCCTCGTTGAGCACCGCGCCGACGTCGGCCATGTCCGCGTTGATGTCGACGACGAAGACCACGGCGACGGGACGGACGCCGGGCTCCTCAGGGCGGTCCTCGGTCAGGCCCGCGCCGTCCAGCGTCGTGCCCTGGTGCATCGACACGCCGCCCACGGTCGGCACGGAGAGGTCGACCTGCGCGGTCGGCGTGAGGTCCTGCCGCTGTCGCTCGAGGCTGGCCTCGTCGACCAGGGAGGGATCGGCGTCTGCACAGGCGACGGTCGCGAGGATGACGAGGGGGGCGTAGCGCAGCACGGTGACCTCCTGGGGGGTGTGTCCAAGGAGGGGGTCGGCGCCATCGGCCCATCCCATGAGCCCGTCGATTTCACTGCGCTATCATCCGCTCCCCCGGAACGAGGAGCCCGCATGCCCACCGCCCCCCAGGCCTTCGACGTCGGACTCGGCCTCAACCTCGTCGGTGTGCCGTTCGACGCCCAGACCGTGCTCCACGTCGCTCGCCAGTCGGGCGGGGAGGTCGGCGCGCGGGCTCAGGCGCAGGCCCAGGCCCTCGGCGCGCACGCGAAGCAGGCCGGCCGGCACCTCAAGACCATCCGGGGCGTCCTGGCCGAGATGGGCGTACAGGCTCCCGAATCGCCGCAGTCGGTCGATGCGTACGACGGCTACGTGGAGTCCGTCTCCACCGTGGTCTACGACGCCCTCGACGCGGACGGACAGCGCGCGTACCTGGCCGGCTGGTGGCTCGGCGGCTGGACCCGCGCGGCCAACCTGGCGGCCATCGCCCTGTACCTGCTCGACGCCGCGCCCGACGACTACCTGAGCGAGGTGGTGGCCAGCTACGCGGTCCAGCTGGGAGAGGCGGCGACGGGCCTGCAGGGCTGTCGACAGGGGGCGTCCGGCGGCCTCGACACCGCGCTGGCCGGAGCGATCGCCATCACCCAGTCCGTGCCGATGCCCACGGGCACCGATCCCCTCGCCGAGGCGGGGGGCTTGCAGGAGGCGCTGGAGGCGATGGATGCGCGGGTGGCGGCCGTCCGCGGCGCGCTGTGAGCGGCCGCGGCGCTGTGACTACTCGCCGGCCCGGCTCCGACCGCCCAGCACCAGGCCCACCTGGAAGCTGAACAGCGTGCCGCCGCCGATGGTGCCGGTGCCACCGCCGTCGGACAGGCTGCCCACGACCGGCACGGACACGCCGAACTCGGGGATGATCCGGGAGCGGTCACCGACCCTGGCGGCGTAGCCGATGGAGCTGCCCAGATCGATGATCAGCCCGCCGCTGCCGCCGCCGAAGGCCGTGGTCGTGCGCACGGCGGGCCCGAGGACGATGTCGCTCTGGCCGACGGGTACGTCGATGAGCACGGGCACGCGGAGCCAGAGCAGGCCGCCCC
>CALATR010000070.1 GCA_937891875.1 uncultured Pseudomonadota bacterium
CGGCGCCGCCGCCCGCCGTGGCGCGGTGCTCCGCCACGGCGATGCCCTGCTCGCCCTCGCTCGGGTCGACACCGTCGCACTCGACAAGACCGGCACCGTCACTGGCGGGGTTCCCGAGGTCGTGTCCGCCGACGAGGCCATCCTTCGGATCGCCGCCGGCCTCGAGCGCCACTCCGGCCACCCGATCGCCCAGGCCATCGTGCGCGCCGCCATGGACCGACAGATCCCGATCCCGGTCGGGGTCAAGGTGCACGAGCAGGCCGGGCTCGGCATCGACGGTGAGGTCGACGGCGAGCTGGTCCGCCTGCGCGCCGGCGGGCCCGGCGAGGTGGTGCTCTCCAAGGCCCCGCCCACCGTGCCCGGCACCGTCGCTCTCGGCCCCTGGATCGAGCTCGGACGCATCGTGCTCAAGGACCGCCGCCGCTCGGACGCCGACAGCGCGGTCGAGAGCCTGCGCGGCCTGGGTCTGCACCCGGCGCTGCTCACGGGCGACAAGGCCGAGGTCGCCGCCAGGATCGGCGCCGAGGCCGGCATCGACGACATCGCCGCCGAGCTCTCCCCCGACGACAAGGTCGCGTGGCTGAACGCCCGCAAGGACGCGGGGCACGCGGTGCTCTTCGTCGGTGACGGCCTCAACGACGGCCCCGCCCTGACCGCCGCCGACGTGGGCCTGGCCATGGGCACCGGCGCCGCCAGCTCGGTGCTGGTCGCGGACGGGGTCATCGGACGTCAGGCCCTGGGCCCGGTGGTCGCCGCGGTCCGGGTCGCCCGCGCCGCGCGCCGCATGGTCCGCACCAACATCCGCCGCAGCATCGGCTACAACGTGCTCGCGGTCACCGCCGCCGCCCTCGGGCTGGTCAATCCGCTCGTCGCGGCGGTCCTGATGCCCCTGTCCAGCGCCCTCGTCATCGCCGGAGCCCTCTCCGTCGAGCGTCGGGTCCGCCAGATGGAGGCCCGCACATCCCGACCCCAGGAGGCGCCATGAGCGCGCTCTACTTCCTCATCCCGGTCGCCCTGCTCCTCGGTGGGGGCTTCGTCGCCCTCTTCGTGTGGGCTGTCGGCAAGGGCCAGTTCGACGACATCGACGACGCGCCGGAGCGGATGCTGCGAGACGATTGAGCCGGTGCGTCCTCCCTCCGGGCTAGGCTCGCCGCGGAGGTGAGCGCTGCCGCACCGCGTGTATGCCGATCATGTGCTGCTGCCGGACCACGACCAGACGGTCGCCGCGCGCATCGATCTCGACGGTCGCACCATCGCCTGTGTGACCGTGCAGGACCGCCCGACCTTCCTGGCCTCGCCCGAGGCGGCGGACACCCTCGACCTGGGTGCGCGCCTGC
>CALATR010000071.1 GCA_937891875.1 uncultured Pseudomonadota bacterium
CCCCGCCACTCCCTCGCCCGGAGCTACGCGATGCCCTCTCACCGCAGCACCTCGACGCCTCGCCACTCCCCCGCTGGCAGCAACGCGACGCTGTCTCGCCGCGGCACCTCGGCGCCCCGCCACTCCCTCGCTGGCAGCAACGCGACGCGCTCTCAGTAGTTCTCGCACTTCCCGCGGTTCACGATCGCCATGTCGTTCGCCGTCAGCACGTCCATGTACTGTTCGAACGTGATGCCGGCGGGCACGAAGGCGTCGGCGGGGAGCTGGCCGGGGGACTCGTCGCCGTCGACGTCGACCGCGGCGTCGTAGATGAGGCCGTCGACCTCGACGATGCCGTGCGAGTTGAACGTCCACTGGCGCCAGTTCTCGGTGCCCGCCGCTCGGGTGAGCCAGGTGCGGAAGGTCGCGCCGTTCTCGGGGTGGCTCGCGTTCGTGAGGGTGATGTACTCGGCGTCGATGCCCCAGTGGTTCGCCTGGGACGACAGCAGGCAGGCGACCGAGTGGCAGTACAGGTCGATCCCTTCCTGCCGGTCGAGCCAGTCGCTCATGTCCAGCCAGATCCGGTTCCAGTAGATGTAGCGTCCGGAGAACGTGCTGTAGGCGGAGTCGTTGGGGTTGTAGAGGATGTACGGATCCTCGTGCAGGGCCTGGCGCAGGGCGGTCATCGCCTGGGTCGTGTCGTCGGCGGGCAGTCCCTGGACCGCGTCGACCGTGTCGTGGAGCACGCCGATCCAGCTGATTCGTCCGGGAGCAGCGCCATTCTCGGTGCCGTCCTTCACCGCGCTCACCCCGGCCAGGACCCACATGGGGTGCTCGGTGGTGAGCTCGCCGGCGAGGGGCACCCACACCCCGTCGCGCAGGGCCTCGAAGCGCCAGGTGAACGAGACGGTGTGCAGGCCCAGGGTGTCCGGCGTGGACGCGCCCTCGAAGTGCACCGCGCGGCCGGGGGCCCAGGCGCCCTCGTCGACCGACTGCAGCTCGTCGCTGACGACGCGGATGACCGGGAGCCCGTCGCTTCCGGCGAGGGGGCCGTCGGCAGGCACGGCGACCCCGGTGCGAACGGACACGCCGTGGGTGCCGGGCACGAAGCCGACCGAGAAGCTGCTGTTGGCGACGTAGCCGACGGGCACGACCCAGTTCGTGATGTCATCGGGGGAGCCGGAACCCCACGGGGGCACGTCGGCCCGGGTCCAGGGCTCGGGGGCTGGGCGGGGGGAGCCGTCGTCGAGGTCGAGATCCGCGAGCTCGCCGTCGGGGCGCAGCTGCTTGTACTCGGGCTGGGCCCGGGCGAGGATCCGGTAGTCGCGCTCGAGCAGGCTCGCCTTGTGCCAGGCCAGGGTCTGCTGGGCGTTCTCCCCGTCGATGCCGAAGTCGATCTGTGACGCGCCCAGGCGCACGACGTAGGTGCGCGCCTCGCCGTAGCCCTGCATGCGGTCGGTGCACTGCACGTCAGCGGCGATCTGCACCTCGCCGGGATCGACGACGAACCCGTCCGCGTCGACCCCGTCCCAGGTCAGCTCGACCGGGCCGCTGCGCAGGTCCACCTGGCCGAGCGGGGTGGTGACGCCGTTGCTGTGGATGGCGGCGACGGTGGTCGTGCACTCGGCGGACAGCGCGCTGTCGGTCGACAGGGTCACGGCGAGCCCGCCCCCGTCGAGCTTGGGGTCGAAGGCGGGATCGGCGGTGACGGTGACGTCGATCCACTCCCAGGGGATGGGCTCCTCGCCCTTGCAGGCGACGAGGACCAGGAGCGGGAGCAGGAGGGAGCGGCTCATCGGCGCCTCCACAGGGCCAGCGCGGGCAGCAGGAGCAGGAGCAGGGAGGGGGAGGCGGGCACGGCGCTGCAGCCGCTCTTGACCTCCTCGGCGCCCCACCCGGCGGGGCGGCTGCCGTCGGCGAAGGGGTCGCTGTCGGCGAGGCCGTCGCAGTCGGCATCGAGCACGTCAGCAACTGGATCGGCGCCAGGGTGCACCGTGGCGAGCGCGTCGTCGCAGTCGCCGTCGACCTCGGAGAACCCATCGCCGTCGTCGTCGCTGACGATGGTGTCCTCGTCGATGGCGCCATCGCAGTCGTTGTCGACGCCGTCCGCCCGCTCCGGAGCGCCGGGCCCGGTGTCGGCGTCGCGATCGTCGCAGTCGCCCTGATCGATGGTCTGGCCGTCTCCATCGAGGTCGTCGACCGCCATGGCCGCCGCGGCGCGCTCACGGGCCTGATCGTCGCCCATGCCGAGGCCGAAGGCGAAGCGCAGGGTGATCGACTCGCCGGCTGCAAGGTCGACCGTCGGGCTGGCGACGCCGATCTGGTAGTCGCCATCGCGGATGCCTTCGATGCCGTCACGCACGGCCTGCGGGCTGGCGCACCAGTTGCAGAGTCCAGCTTCTCCGCCGGTGATCGCGAGGGCGAGCGCCTTGCCGCCGGACAGGCGCGAGGCGGCGACCGCGACCGAGCCGTCGGCCTCGTTGATGGTCGAGTACCCGCCGTTGGCGTAGGCGTCGGGATCGACGTCGACCGTGCGCGCGACCGAGAGATCGCTGACGTCCTCGGTCGCGGTGAGCGTGAAGGTGGTCCAGAAGACCTCGTCCCCGCGGGGCACGTCGACCGCGAGCTCGACCTGCACCCCGTCGAGCTCGAGGGTGCCGATGAGGTAGAGCAGGTCCTCGCCCTGGGCCGGCGCGCTCCAGTCCATCGAGCGGCCGGTGCGCAGATCGGGCGCGCCAGCGGCGTACGCGTGGGGCTGGTCGCCGGTGCGCCACGCCATCGACCAGGTCTCGAAGGCGCGGCCGGGGATCAGCAGGTCGTTGCCGAGGGGCGCGCCCTGACCCATGCCCTCGGGATCGTAGAAGATGCAGACGTCGGTGGCGCCGTCGCACAGCGAGCCATCGTCGTTGACCCCGACGGCGACGTGGTCCCCTTCCAGCGTGCCCCCAGCGAGCGCGACGGGAGGGACGATGAGGGCGATGCCCAGCAGGACGGGTCGCATGCGGCCTCCGAAGGCCTGATCCTACAGGCAACGCCCCCCGCCTGTCGCGCGCGTGACGATCTGCGGACAGCAGCCCGGAACTCCGCGTGTGCTGTGATGTCCCACCGCCTCCCCCTCCGCCCCACGCTCGTCCCGGGGCCACCATGCGCTCGCTCGCCCTCGTCCTCCTCCTCGCCGTGCTCCCCGCGCGCGCCGAGGCCCCCGCTCCCGCCTCCTTCGCCGAGGTGCTCGCCGCGACCCTGCCTGCGCTCGCTCCGGACGCGAGGGATCGCATCCGGGTCCACGTCGACCAGCAGGCCGAGGCCCTGGCCCAGGACCTGTCCGCCTTTGGACCCGCCGACGAGGCCGATGTGCGCGCACTCCTCGAGGCC
>CALATR010000072.1 GCA_937891875.1 uncultured Pseudomonadota bacterium
CCTGCGGATCCACCAGCCGCTCGGTGCGGATGGGCTCCCCGGCCAGGATCCGCTCGCGCGGGACGCGGCGCGAGATCTCCGACGGGTCATCGATCATGGTGTCGAGGAAGAAGGTGCGCGGGACCTGGACCACCTCGAGGTGCTGCTCGGGGTTCAGGGTCGTGCCCTGCTCCAGCGTCACCTTGGCGCGGACGATCTGCACCAGCTCCTGCTTCCGCTGATCCGTGCGCTGGGCGACACGGTTCTCCAGCGAGCGGAACACCACGAACAGGATGAGTGTGGCCAGTCCGGCTGCCACGACGGACAGCGCGAGGAAGATGATCGCCAAACGGCGGCTTCCACCCCTCGATCCCATGGTTTTCCTCCCAGGTGGGCGGCAGTGCGCCCCCACTGCGGGCTAGCGCGCGTCCGAATCCTCGTCGAGGCTACCACGGCGCTGTCGAACACCGGCGTCAGTGCAAGGGCCTGGCAACGCGCGAAAGGACGTAGAAATCCGTGTAAGCGACTGAAATCGCAGGGGCTGGGCCCCAAACGCAGAACGCCGGCCCGGGAAGCCCGGACCGGCGTTCGCGTGATGCCCCAGGAAGGGGCGTCTTCACACTACGGGACGGTGGAGCCGACCGAGGTGGAGACGTAGTCGAAGGCCAGGGACAGGTTGGTGCCCAGGGTGGCCACGGCGGCGATGATGACGACCGCGATAAGGGCAGCGATGAGACCGTACTCGATGGCGGTGGCGCCCTCGTCATCACGGAAGAACTTGGTCAGCATGGTGGACTCCTCGGTTGTGTGATCGACATGAGGTCGACGAGACCGGCGCCTCGCTGCGCCGCACAGTGAGTATGTCCGGTCGCCTGAAGCGGTACAAGGGTTCCGGAGCGGAAATTTTCTTTCACAACTATTCTCGGCGTTCTACCTTGGTTACGGCGGAAGAAATTTTCTTTCCGGCAACTTTCCGGAGAGGGCTGGTACCTGAAAGAGACCCTCGCCCCAGCCAGGAGTGCAACTCGAACGTTCGTTATCAGCCGCTCTCCGGCAGGGCCTCGCCGAGGTAGGTCGGGAACGTGAACCGACAGTTCGCACAGGTGCCCTGGCGGCGGTGGCTGTCCGGCTTGGGCAGCAGGCACCGGGCGCAGCTGTACCGGCTGAAGCCAGCCAGCCCGTCCTTGACGAGATCCGCGAGGCAGTCGATGAAGCCCTGCTCCAGGTCCAGGGCCGGAGCCCGCCCGTAGTGGGTGATCCCAGCCTTCGCGGCGACCTCGGCGTACTCGATGTCGATCTCGTGCAGGGTCTCGATGTGCTCGCTGACGAAGGCGATGGGCACCATGACCACGCGCTTCGCACCCTGGGCGCCCAGCTCGGCCAGCACGTGCTCGGTGGAGGGCTCGAGCCACTTCACCGGACCCACCCGGCTCTGCCAGCCGACGTGCACCGGATCGGTCCAGTCGAGCTGGGTGATCACGCGGCGCACGGTCTCGCGCACGTGGTCCGGGTACGGATCGCCCTTGCGGATCAGGGAGAGCGGCAGGCCGTGGGGGGTGAAGAGCAGGTGGATCGGCCCCTCGCCGTCGAGGGCTTCGACGCCGCGCTCGATGGTGGAGGCGAGGGCGTCCAGGTAGCGGGGATGGGTGTAGAAGGCGGGGGCGTGGTGCACGGGCCAGCTGCTGCGACCGGTCCGGGCGAGGGCGTGGTGCAGCATCTCGAAGGCCGAGCCGATGGTGGCGAAGCTCCAGTGGGGGAACATCGCGATGGCGATCACCCGGTCCACGTCCTGCTCGGCGAGCTCGTCCAGGGCCTGCTCCAGGGTGGGGGCCGTGTACTGCATGCCGACGGCGACGGGCGGGGCGTCGTCGCCCAGGGCGTCGCGCACGGCCTGCACCTGGGCCAGGGTGGTCGGCACCAGGGGCGACCAGCCGATCTCGGCGTAGTTCTCGCCCACCGTCTTGCTGCGTCGGCGCGCGATGGCCGGCACGGCGAGCTGCTTGACCAGCGAGGGGAGCGGCAGCACGTCGTCGAACAGGTTGCGCAGGAAGGGCTCGAGCTCTTCCGGCCCCTGGGGACCGCCGAAGTTGATGAACAGAACGCCCGGACGGCCCACAGCCACCTCCATGGGCGGGCGATAACCTTGCACCGCCGGCTGGCCTCGACCGGGACGGACGGAAGGGGCCTGGCCTACCGACCTCGGCCTACCCGGTGTGCTCGATCATCCACGCGGTGGCGTCGTCGAGCTCGGCCTGGAGGCGATCGATCTCGGCGTCGAGCTCGTCTGCCTCGATGACGGCCGCGTCGTGCAGCCGATCCAGCGCGTCGGCGACCTCGAACAGGGCGCTGTCCGGACCGTCCGGATCCTCGATCGGATCGGGCCGCGGGATCGGCACCTCCAGACCCACCGCGCGCGCCGCCTGGTCGATGGTGCCGATGAGGGTCAGCAGCCGACCCCGGGCCATCTCGCGGTTGAGGCCCTCGTCCAGGTCCGACATCTCCGCGCGGGTCTGGGGGAGGAACATCTCGACCGACTTGATCGCGGGCAGCAGGGTCTGGCGCCGACCGCGCAGGCGCCCGAGCGCGATGGTGCAGCGGGTGCGGGTGCGACCCTTCTCCTCGAGCTGCTCGCGCAGATCGGTGTACTCGGGCCGCTGAAGCACCTGGAACTGCTGCATCTGCAGCTCGTGCACCTTGGCGGACGCCTCCTCGAACTGGCGTACGTAGGGCTTGATGACCTGGTCGATGGTCCGCAGCTGCATGCGGCGCTGGGCCAGCTGGTGCATCAGCGGCGTGTCCGGCTTTGGGGCGATCCCGGAGAGTCCCTCCAGCTCGGGCCACTCGGCGATGGCCTCGGCGACGGCCTCCTCGCCGGGGAGCTCCAGCTCGTCCACGTCCATGCCTCGGATCTGCCGCTCGCAGACCGACACCGCAGACAGGGCGATGCCGACCTGCTGGGACAAGGACATGGCTTGCTCGGCGCGCTTCGCGGTCTCGCGAGCCTTGCGCACCTCGTCGCGCAGCGGCAGCTCCTGCATCACTCCTCCAGGGATCCGCATCCTAGCGCTCTGCCGGGGGCTGTCGATCTCGGCCTCGGGCTCGAGGTCGAGGGCTACTCGCTCGCCGGGGGCTCGTCGAACATGGCCTCGAACATGGCGTAGTGGCCGTCGTCCATGCCGAGTGATCGGTAGGTGGCCATGGCGGCGCGGTTGCGCTTGTCGACGTAGAGGCGCAGTCCGCCAGAACCCGCCTCGCGCGCTGCTTCTTCGATGGCAGCGTACATCGTGCGGAAGACGCCGCGGCGCCGCCAGTGCACGGGCACGTAGACGCTCTGGAACCACCAGACCGGGCGCGCGCGCCAGTCGCTCCACTCGTCGGTGATCATGCAGGTGCCGACGACGGCCCCGGCGCGCTCGGCGACGAAGTAGCGGGCGCCGACACCCCCCTCGAACACGGCCCGGACCCCCCGGAGCACGGTCGTGGGGTCCAAGGCGATCCCCTCGGTCTCACGCGCCATCTCGACGTTCCACCCGGCGATCTGCTCGGCCTCGTCCGGTCGGGCGGCGCGGACGTCGATCCGGTCCCAGCGCTCGCGCAGGGTGGCCTTCTGGACCTTGCCCATGGCGTTGCGGGGCAGGTCGCCGACCAGCTCGACCGCCTTGGGGACCTTGTAGGGGGCCATGCGATCGCGGCACCACGCCCGCAGCTCATCGGGCTGCACGAC
>CALATR010000073.1 GCA_937891875.1 uncultured Pseudomonadota bacterium
CCCTGGGAGCGCGCCGACGCCGAGCGTCCCGAGCGCCGGCTGGGCGCCCACCGTCTCGCCATCGCTGCCTGCGGTCTGGCCGTCGTGGAGCGGCTCGCGGCCGAGCTCGACGCGGCGGCACGCGCCATGTCGACCGGTCGGGTGCGCGCGGTCGACACCCCCGTGCTCCGCTACGTCGCCGGCGTGGACCTGCTGGCCGGGCACCGGTCCTGGCGGGCGGCCCAGGTCCTGCTCGACCACCTGGTGGAGCAGCGGGTCACCGGTCCGGCCCGAGCCGCGCTCCAGGGGGCCGTCGCTCGCTCGCCGAACGCGGCGCTGGTCGACGGCCTGCTGCGCTGCGTCGAACGTCCTGCGGAGCACCCCGCATCCGTCGTGGCCGAAGCGGCCGAGGCGCTCGGACTGCGCCGGGAGCAGACCGCGCTCCGGTCGCTGGTCGAGCTGTCCCGCCAGGACGCCCACCCGGTGTCGCGCAAGGCGGCGATCACGGCCCTCGCCCGTATTGGCGACCGCACCGTCGTGGACGCGATCATCCCTGCGTTGGCGGACCCGCTCCTGGAAGGCCCGGCCGCCCTCGCCCTGCTCATGCTCGGCGATCGGCGCGGGGTCGATTTCCACGCTCGCGCGCTCACCGAGAGCCGGACCGGCCTGACCGTGTCCCCCGGCGAGATCGTCGGTCGCTATGGCGGTCCGACCCACCACCTGCTCCTGCGCACCGCCGCCCGCGGTCAGGGGGAGGGGGCGCTGGGCGCCCTGCAGGGGCTCGGTCTGCTGGGCGATCCCCGCGCCGTGCCCGACCTGCTCGAGGCGCTGGACCGGCGGGATCGCAAGGTGGTGGAGGTGGCGGCCGGCGCGCTGCAGATCCTCACGGGACACCACGAGCAGCTGGACGAGCCCGGCTGGAAGACGCGCTGGAACCTGTGGTGGGAGCGTGAGGGCGCGGGGTTCGAGGTCGGCCGGCGCTACCGCCAGGGGCAGGTCTTCACGGTCGCGCTCCTGCTGCAGCGCATGGCCGCAGACGACCCGTGGACCCGGCGTACCGCCCACGACGAGCTGGTCATCACGACGGGCCAGAACCTGCCGTTCGACGTCGAGGGCCCCTGGCGGGTGCAGCAGGCCCACCTGCGCGCGTGGCACGCCTGGGCGGCCCAGCACGCCGGTCGGCTGCGTCCGGGGCGCTGGTACCTGGACGGGCGCGAGGTCGCATGAGGGGGCCGTGGCTGACGCTGCTGGCGCTTCTGGTCGGCGGCTGCGCTCAGGACGAGACGCGGCTCACCCAGGACACGTTCCAGGTCGACCCGACGCTGCTGCCCGGCTGCATCGCGCTGTCGACCGAGCGCCTGACCTTCGAGGCGGCGGTGGGCGCTTCCGACGAGCGGGTGGTCAAGGTCGACAGCACCTGCGACGGGGTGCTGGAGCTGCGGGAGGTTCTGCTCGACGACGGCGCGACCCCGTTCGAGGTGGACGTTCCCCAGGACCGGACGCTGGAGCCCAACGCCCAGGCGGACATCCTCGTACGCTTCGAGCCCCTGGTGGCGGGCAGCTTCGCCGATCGCCTGTTCATCGACACCAACGACGAGGACCTGCCCCGGGCGGAGGTCGTGCTCAGCGGCGAGGCGCCGTAGCCCCGTCACCAGGCCTACGCGGGCACCAGGCCGTCGAGCATGCGGGCGACGGCGTCGTGGAGCAGGCCGTTGCTGGCGAGGGGGGCCGGCCAGGCGCCCTGCAGCGGCGAGGTGCCGTCGAGTGCCGTGACCCGGCCGCCCGCCTCCTCGACCAGCAGGGCGCCGGCCGCGAGGTCCCAGGGCCGCAGGTTCAGCTCGAAGTAGGCGTCCAAGCGTCCTTCTGCGACCATGGCCAGGTCCAGGCACGCCGCGCCCGCCCGGCGCAGGCCCTGGCCGTTCATGAGGGCGGCGCGTACGATGCCCAGCATGACGTCGACCCGCTCGCGGCGGTCATAGGGGAAGCCGGTCGCCAGCAGCGCCTGGCCCAGCGATGCGGTCGTGGACACTGCCATGCGGGAGCCGTCGACGAAGGCGCCCCCGCCGCGGGTCGCGGTGTAGAGCCGCTTGCGGATGGGCTCCAGGATGACCCCGACCGCACGCTGTCCGTCGACCTCCAGGCCCACGGACACCGCGAACCAGGGGAAGCCGTGCACGAAGTTGGTCGTGCCGTCGATCGGGTCGATCACCCAGCGTGTGCCCCCGTCCCAGGCGCCGCCCTCCTCCTCGCCCAGCACCGGCACGTCGGGAGTGTCGCGGTCCAGGACCTTGCGGATCGCCGCCTCGCAGGCCTTGTCCACCTCGGTCACGAGGTCCAGGGTCGAGGTCCCCTTCTGGTCCACCCCCGCGCGGTCGACCGGTCGCGGGCCGGCCTCGAAGGCCTCGGACAGCAGGACCCCCGCGGCGCGGGCGGCGGTGATCGCCACGGTCAGCTCGGCGGCGAAGGGCGTGCTCACGGCGTCTCCAGGATCAGCGTGACCGGCCCGTCATTGACCAGCTCGACGTCCATGTGGGCACCGAACACGCCCCGCCCGACCGGGACCCCCTCCCCGGCGAGCGCCTCGCAGAACTGCTCGTAGAGCGGCTCGGCCAGGCTCGGGTGGGCGGCACCGGTGAAGCTGGGGCGCCGGCCCTTGCGGGTGTCGCCGAACAGCGTGAACTGCGAGACCACCAGAGCGCCCCCGCCGATGTCGGTGAGACCAAGGTTCATCTTGCCAGCTGCGTCCTCGAAGATCCGCAGACCGGCGATCTTGCGGGCCAGCCACTGGATCTGGGCGGCGCCGTCGTCCGGACCCACGCCCAGCAGGACCAGCACGCCTCGCCCGACCTCACCGGTGACGCGCCCATCGACGGTGACGGACGCGCGGCTCACGCGCTGCAGGACGGCTCGCACGGCGGCCTCCGAGGCAGGTCAGACGAGCGGTCGCCGCTCACTCACACGCGATCTCGGCCGCGTCCGGGTTGCAGGCGCACTTGCGGTTGCCCGGATTGACGAAGCCCGCGCAGACCGGGGTGCGGCCGTCGTAGTAGGTGCAGGTGATGCCGTCCGCGGGCACGGAGCGGAAGGTGACCCGGGCCTTGCCGCCCGAGGCGTCCTTGCTCGTGCCGTCGCCACACTTGATCGAGCCGTCGCCGGGCACGGTGAAGATGACGCTGGTGGGACCGCTGGCGGCCGGCGCCGTGGTGCCGCGGTTGCTCGACGTGCGACGCGACGTGGTGGAGGTCGTGCCGCGGTTGGTCGTCGAGCCGCGCGTCGTCGCCGGCTTGGGGTCGGGCTTGGGATCCGGCTTGGTCTCGGGCTTCGGATCCGGCTTCTCCTCGGGCTTGACGTCTTCGACCGCGGTGTCTTCGCCGCGGCCACCGCCGCCCTGGTCCGCGTCGTCCTTGTCGGGCTCCTCGGTGGTGGCCGAGCTGCTCGACGAAGACGAGCTGCCGCCGCTGTCCGCGGAGCCGCCCATGAACATCGCGCCCACGCCGATGGCACCGGCGACGCCCACGCAGGTGAGCAGCAGGAGCACCACGACGACGCCGATGATGGCGAACTTCATGCCGCCACCGCCACCGCCACCGTCGTCCTCGTCGTCGTCGTAGCCACCGGGCTGCATCGCGGGAGCGGCGATGGCCGGGCCAGCCGCCGCGGCGACCGGGGGCGGGTTGACGGGAGGCGGGTTGACCGGCGGTGCGGCCGTGGGCGGAGGTGCTGCCGCGGGGGGCGGGCTGGCCACCGGGGGCGGAGTGGACGGCTTGGAGAACCCGCCGGCGAGCTCGTCAGCGGCGGAGGCCGCGGGAGCACCTGCGGGAGCGGCCGGGGGCGGGGGCTTGCGGGCCGCGCCCTCCTTGCGCTTGGGGCGGGGGGCGCTCGCGTCGCCGCGGGCCATCGCCTCCATCTGGTCCCGGGTCCAGAAGGACGTCGCTGCGCCGCCGCCCACGCTGGGCTTGAAGGCGGGCGCTTCCTCCTCCTCTTCCTCGTCCGCCTCGAGGGCGGCCTTCATCTGCTCCTTCGACCAGAATGCCGTTGCCTGGCCGGACTTGGCGCCGCCGCCGCCGAAGCTTATGGCGCCCTTCTTGAGCGGACCGGAGCTGACGACCGGGCCGCCGAGATCCTCGTCCTCTTCCGCCGCGGGGCGCACGGCCATGGCCGCGTCCCGGCGCTCGCCGCCGCCCTCGATGGCATCGGGAGCCCAGTCCACCAGCGACTGGCCCTCGGCCTCGTCGGCGAAGGCGATGAAGGTACGCCAGGCGTCGACGGCGGTGGGGCGCTCCTCGGGCTCGAAGCTCATGAGCTTGGCCAGGAACCACTGGATGTCGCCGACCCACTCCTCGGGCATGTCGCCCCAGGGCAGGGCGATGACCGCGTCGATGACGGCGTCATCGTGCGCATCCGGGTCGGTCGGCAGGTTGGTCAGGTCCCGGGTCGCGAGCAGGCGGTAGGCGGTGTAGCCGAGGCCGTACAGGTCGGTGAGGGTGCCGTCGGGAGCCCCCTCGGGTGCCGGGGTCCTGGCCCGGTCGATGCCGAAGCCCTCCACCGAGACGGCGCCGGTGTCGTCCAGGAAGATGGTGCCCGGGTTGACGTCGCCGTGGACCTCGCCGTCCTGGTCGGAGATGTCGAGGATCTCGCAGAGCGCCGCGATGATCTCCAGCGACACCTTGAACGGAGGGAGCCCGTCCTTGAGGATGGTCTCGAGGTCCACCCCGATGGCGCGGCCGTCGACCGCGTCGACGCCGCCGTCGACACCGGTGGTACGCACGTAGTGGAACTCACTCTCGCTCACGCTGCCTCCGCACGCATGGGACCGTGATCTTGCCCAAACGAGGCTCGCTGGCCAGCGGGACCGCGGTCCGGGATCGGGGTGGGTGCCCGATGATCTGGCTGGAGCCTGCCTTGCCGCGCGTTGTAGCGTCCTGCGAGCCGGAGCGCACTGCGATGCGGCGGACCTGCCCATGTCGCGCGCGGGCCCTCTCGCACACGGTTAGCACCGTTGCCCGACTTCCGAGGTGACCGTGTCCGTCAACCTGGCCAAGGGCGCTCGCGACTTCCTGCCCGAAGTCATGACCCAGCGCCTGGGCGTCATCGAGACCATCCGCAACGTGTTCGGCCAGTTCGGCTTCGAGCCGCTGGAGACGCCGGCTTTCGAGCGCATCGAGACGCTGACCGGCAAGTACGGCGACGAGACCGACAAGCTCATGTTCCGCATCCACGCCCGCGGGAAGAACGCAAAGCCCGGGGAGTGCGATCTGGCGCTCCGCTACGACCTCACCGTGCCGCTCGCCCGCTTCCTGGCCATGCACCGCGAGCTCCGGCTGCCGTTCAAGCGCTACCAGATCCAGCCGGTCTGGCGGGCGGAGCGTGCCCAGCGCGGGCGCTTCCGTGAGTTCTACCAGTGCGACGTCGACATCGCGGGCTCCACGTCCCCCCTCGCGGACGCGGAGTGCGTGGCGGTGGTCGACGCTGCCCTGGGTGCGCTCGGCTTCTCCGCCTACACGATTCGCATCAACGATCGACGGATCCTGTCGACCTACGCCCGCCGCTGTGGCGCCACGGACCTCAAGGGCGAGCTCAGCGTGCTGATCGCGGTCGACAAGCTCGACAAGATCGGTCGGGAGCAGGTCGAGGCCGAGATCCGCGAGCGGGGCTTCGATCCGTCCGGACTCGAGGCCCTGTGGGCAGCCTGCGCGGTGGATGCGTCGGACTCGGGCTCCGTGCTGGACGTGCTCGACGCGGAGCTGGACGAGGGAGGACGCGCGGGCGTCGCCACCCTGCGCAAGGTCGTGGCCTACGCGCAGGCGATGGGGGTCGACCCGGCCAGGATCCGCATCGATCCTGCTCTTGCGCGGGGTGCTGACTACTACACGGGCCCGGTCTTCGAGGCGACCCTCGACGATGGCAGCGTCGGGTCGGTCGCCGGTGGCGGCCGCTACGACGGGCTCGTCGGGGCGCTGTCCGGACGGGACCTGCCCGCCGTCGGCGTGTCGCTGGGCATGGAGCGCCTGCTCGTCATCATGGAGGAGCGCGGCATGCTCCCCGAGCAGTCCACCGCCGCCGAGGTCCTGGTCACCGTGTTCAGCGATGACGTGGTCGCCGACGCCGCCCGCACCGCGAAGGCGCTGCGGGCGCTGGGGGTGTCCGCCGAGTTGTACGTAGGTGACAGCCGGATGAAGTCGCAGCTCAAGCACGGCGACAAGCGGGGCTACCCGTGGGTGGTGCTGGTCGGCCCTGATGAGGTCGCTGCCGGGGTCATCACGCTGAAGAACAGCAAGACGTGGGAGAACCAGACCCTGACCGTGGCGGATGCCGCCGAGCGGATCCGCGCCGCCCGCCAGGTCGCGTAGCTGGACCGGCAGGGATCTGCGGGGTACGGTCGCGCCAGCTGGCATGCCCCCTGCATTCCCTCCCCGTGTCCCCCTCCTGCTGCCCCCGTGCTCCCCAAGCACCCTCCCGGAGTCCCGCATGGCCCGCTCGCTCACCGTCGCGCAGGAAGAGTCTCCCCGCGCCAACTGGCTGCTGATCGGCTTCGTGCTGCTCGCGGTCGGCTTCCTGGCCCTGGGCGCGGTCGTGACCATGGCGTCCGCGGATGACGTCGAAGCGCCGGTCGTCGCCGAGTAGCAGGCTGCCGTCGCCTCGCTGGGCGGTCGTCCGCCACCGGCAGTGGCACCCGCGCGACGCGGGGGCTGCAGACCGCTAGGCCACGGGCATGCACACCGAGTTCCTGGTCGTCGGGGCTGGCATCGCCGGTCTCGCCATCGCCTGGCACCTGCACCGCGCGGGACGCTCCGTGCGGGTGCTGGAGGCCGCGCCGCGCACTGGCGGCACCATCCGCACCGTGCACCACGGGGAGATCCTGCTGGAGCAGGGTCCGCAGTCGCTGCGGGGGGCCGGACTCGCGACCGCGCGCCTGGTCGACGAGATGGGGCTCGGCGGGCGGGTGGTCGAGGCATCACCCGCTTCGAACCAACGCTTCGTGCTTGTCGGCGGCCGCCTGCGAGCCTTGCCCTCGGGCCCGGGCGGACTGCTGGCTGGCGGAGCGCTCAAGCGACGGGCGGTCGCGCGCCTGCTGCTGGAGCCGCTCCAGCCCAGAGGCCCCGCCGAGGGCGAGTCGATCGACGCGTTCGTCCGGCGGCGCTTCGGACCCCACATCGCCTACCCGCTGATCGACGCGTTCATCGCCGGGATCTACGCCGGGGACGCCACCCGGACCGAGGCCGTGTCCGCCTTCCCCGAGCTGGTCGAGGCCGAGCAGGCCCACGGCAGCGTGCTGCTGGGCATGATGCGCCGGGAGCGCCCCGAGCGTCCCGACGGGCTGCCCCGCGGTGCATTCACCTTCGACGGAGGCGTCGAGGTCCTGCCCCGCGCCATCCACGATCGCCTCGGGGAGGTCGTGCGCACCGGGGTCGCCGTGCACGAGGTGGTGCCCGATGGCGGCCGGGTCCGGGTGGTGGCCGACGACGGCGAGCACCAGGCGGAGCACGTCATCGTCTGCACCCCGCCCCGGGTCGCCGCGAGGCAGGTGGCCGCGTGGAGGGACGCGCTCGCCGAGGTGCCTGTGGCCCCGGTCGCTGCGATCCACCTCGGCTGGCCCGAGGGGCGGGGGCCGCGCATGGACGGCTTCGGCTGGCTCGCGCCCTCGAAGGAGCGCAGCGACGTGCTGGGCGCCATCTGGGTCAGCAGCACCTTCCCCCACCTCGCGCCCCACATGGACCTGCTGCGGGTCATGGTCGGGGGCAGCCGGGCGCCCTTCCTGACCGAGCTCTCCGAGCGCGCCCTCGCCGACCACGCGCTCGAGGTCGTGCGCCAGGTCCAGGGCCACACCTCGGATCCAGAGCTGGTGCAGGTTGCCGTTCACAAGCCTGGAATCCCACAGTACGTGGTGGGACACGCCGCCCGCCGCCGCGCCGTCGAGAGCGCGCTCCAGCGGGTGCACCCGCTCTCCTGGGGCCTGACCGGGATCGGCCTGTCCCAGGGCCTGCAGGCGGCGGAGGATCTCGCCAGTCACCTCATCGGCCGGCCTCCCCACCCCTGATCGGCCGGCCTGCCCGCGGCTGATCGGCCGGCCTGCCCGCGGCGGATCGGGCGTCACACCGCGCCCTCCGAACACGTATGCTGTTGGCCGGCGGGGAGAGCGTGATGAAGGCCTGGATCTCGATGGTGGTGCTGCTCCTGTCCGTCCTGTGGGCTCTGCCTGCCCGCGCCCAGAACACCCCGGTCCAAGGTCAGGTCGGACTCGGCTCCTCGCTCTCGTTCACGCTGGGGCGGCTTCAGCCCGAGCAGCGCCGGCTCCACGGCGAGGTCCACGTCTTCGCCGAGCTCGGCGTGTCCTGGAGGCCGCTGGACCGCAACGGGCCTGGAGGCATCAACCGCTTCGTGTCCGGCGTGGTCGGCACCCTGCGCTGGCGGCATGGGGCCGAGCTGGAGGGTGCGGCGCGACTCGGCATCGCCAACACCTTCGACACCGCCGGCGCCGGCATGCTCACCGCTGCTCGGGTCAGCGCCGAGGGCGGGGTCAGCTGGCGCCCCCGAGACGGCCGCTCGGTGGCGCTCGGCGGGCTGGAGGGACGGTTGATGTGGCTGCACGTCGACAACCGGTTCCGCAGCGGGGGAGGCGGCGAGACCCTGGACGTCGGGGTCGAGGTCGGCGGCGTGCTGATCGGCTTCGCGGACATCGCCTTCACGACCTTGGACGACGGCGGGCCACCTCCGGTCGGCGTGGAGTAGAGGCGCAAGCTGAAGGATCGGGTCCCCGGCCACACAGAGGAGCCTTCCTGGGAGGTCGGCATGCGTGGATGGGTGATGGCCGTGGTGGTGGTGCTGGGCGTCCTCGTCGCCCTGCCGGCGCAGGCGCAGGCGCAGATCGTCCCCATCCGGATCGAGCAGCAATACCAGGTGGGAGGGGCCATCGGCCTGGGCGTCAGCGTGGGTCCCAAGGGCGAGCGCAGGTCGCGATTCCACCCGGTGGTCCAGGTGTTCGCCGAGCTCGCGCACGCGCCGGAGGGGCTGAACCCCGGCCGGGTCGCCACGCCGTTCTCCATCGAGCAGCAGAACAGCCTGGTGCCTGGCCTCTCCGCGACGCTACGCTGGCGAGATGGGGCCGAAGTGGAGCTTGCAGGGCGGTTTGGCATCGCGCGAACCTCCGATCCGTACTCGCTCCGTCACGGCACGATCGCGCGAGGGAGCATCGAGGCAGGACTCGTGTGGATCCACAACGAGCGGGCCCTGGCCGCACTCGGCGGCCTGGAGGTCCGCGTGTTCATGGTCCAGGTCCGCAACCGCTTTCGCAGCGGTGAGTGGCAGGAGACGCTGGACATCACCGGCGTGTCTGGGATCGGCCCGAAGCGGCCTCGCTCCTTGCTCCAGACACTGGACGGGCCGGGCGGTGGTCAGGGGCTGAAGTGATGCTCGCGCCGCGGACCGTCTGCATGCTGATCGTTGCGATCGTCTGCCTCCTGGTCGGGGACATCTCCGGGGTCATGGATGCGAGCCCGCCGTTCCGGCTGGACCACCGGTTCGCGAGCGAGCCGACCCCTACGGCTCCGACGCCTCCGTGAGCACCGCGTCGACCCACACCTTGGCGACCGTGTAGCGGCCGTCCTCGCGCGGAGGCAGGGGCGGGGCTTCGCGCAGCGCCGCGCCGACGCACCGCGCCCACGCCTCGTGGCTGGCGTCGGTGGTCGAGACCTGGGCATCGAAGGGCTTTCCAGCCGGATCGATCTCCAGCCAGCCCACCGCGCGGGTGAGGACCCTGCCCGGGGTGGCCTCGGGGGCTGGGCACGCCTTCAGTGCCGTGACCAGCGGGGCCCACGGCCCGTCCTCCGCCTCCGGGTCGGGCATCTGCCGTCCTTGCGCGCTCCAGCCGACCGTGACCGGCTCCTGCTCGGCGAGGTCCTCCGGGAGCGGCTGCATGACCGCGGTGCAGGCCTGTCCAATGCAGGGACGAAGCGGATCTTTGCCGATCGTCGTCAGCGCCAGCTGCATGCCGACGGGCTGGGGCAGGCTCTGGCGGACCTCGCCCTGCAGGCTGTCGCAGGTGACGGGCACCTCCTCGTCCAGGCCCTCGGTGAGCACGACGTCGGGGGTGTCGAGCCAGTGTACGGCGGCGCGACCGTCCAGCGTCAGCCACTCGGACGGGGCGCGGGCGTCCTCCACCGGGGCCTCGGGACCGGGCGACCACGGGGCCTCGCTGTGCACCAGCGCCGTGCGCGCGCCGAACGCGGTCGTCGCGTCGATGGTGCCGACCACGTCGCGCCAGTGCCCGGTCGCCTCCGGCGCGATGAGGGTGCAGCCGAAGCGCTTGCCCGCCGCCGCCTTGGCCAGGAGCCCCTCGATCTGGTCCGGCTTGGCGGTGTTGCGGATCATCCCATGGCTGTCCATCACCTCCACCTGCTCGCCGGTCGGGCGCACGATGACCAGCACGCCGGGGTCTGCAGGCTCGTCCACGCCGCGATTCTCGGGCTGGCGATCCCCGACCAGGGCGGCCGTCCGGTGGAAGCGGTTGAGGGACAGGGTGCGCAGCACGGCGAGCACGGTGCTGGCAGGCACGGCCTGGTCGACCACCAGCAGGGGGCGATCCCGATAGACCAGTCCGCAGGCCTCGTACCACGTGTCCTGGATGGTGCGCGCCCCCCGCAGCACGCCCGACAAGGCGGGGATGGCGCCGTCCCGGACCTGATCCTCGGGCAGCCGCCCGACCCCGTCCAGGGTGACGACCTGCTCGCCGGACCAGCCGATCCCCTCGCGGGTGACGACCAGCGCGGCCCAGTGCAGGCTGCCGTCGCCGAGGCCCTGCTTGGCGAAGTCGCGCCCGCGGCGATCGCCGGACCACCACATGCACGCGTCCTCGGACGGCGCCTCGGTGGGGGCGGCGGCCGGCCAGACGAAGATGTCCAGCTCGACCTGATCGGCGTGGCGTGCCTCGGCCAGACGGACCGGCAGCTGCATGCGTCCGGGAGCGCGGGCAGGCGCGCCGCCGCCGGTACAGGCGACCAGCAGCAGGGTGGGCACGATCACGCGATGCATGGGACCTCCGCAGGCGGCATGCTATCGCCTGCTGCCCACCGAGCGACGACGCCATGACCATCGCCCCTCCCGAGTCCCAGGCCGTGCTCCTCGCGCGTGCAGAGGCCCTTGCCGGCCGCGACCTGGCCTGGCTCGCCGGGGAGCTCGGCGTGGCGGTGCCCGACGATCTACGGCGGGACAAGGGATGGATCGGCAACCTGCTCGAGCTCGCCCTGGGCGCGACCGCCGGCAGCCGGGCCGAGCCCGACTTCCCCCACCTGGGCGTCGAGATGAAGACCCTGCCGGTCGATGCCCGCGGCAGACCCCGCGAGAGCACCTACGTGTGCACGGCCCCACTCGACGGTTCCATCGCTCGAAGCTGGGAAGATGCCTGGGTGCGCCACAAGCTCGCCCGGGTGCTGTGGATCCCCATCCTCGGCGATGGCCACCCTGGCGAGCGCATCATCGGGGCGCCGCTGCTCTGGTCGCCGAGTGCGGAGGAAGAGGCCGTGCTGAAGGCCGACTGGACCGCACTGACCGAGGCGATCGGCCTGGGGGAGACCTGGCAGCTGGAGGCGCGCAAGGGCAAGGCGCTGCAGCTGCGTCCCAAGGCGGCCCACGCCCGCGAGATGACCTGGGTGATCGACGACGAGGGCGAGTGGGCGCAGGTCAACCCGCGAGGCTTCTACCTGCGCGCCTCGTTCACGGGCTCGATCCTGAAGAAGCACTTCGCGATCGGCTGAGCGACGACGCTCCGGAGGCGATCGCAGCTCGGCGCAAGCCGGCGCTTCTGCTTTGGCGTTACGCGAGAACCATGAGTTCTGGAATCCAGCTCGGCGTGATCAGCGCGACCGGCCTCCCTGACACGGCGGAGATCGGTACCGACAACTACCTGGTGGCGGTCGACGGTCGGGTCACCTGGCTGGAGGGTCGCTCGGAGCGCAGCGAGCCCGGCGGCGGCACCGGCACCCTGGTCGCCATCGCCCGCGGCTTCGGTCGCCGCGGGGAGCTCGCCGCCACCTCCGCCGTGCGGGTCATGGGCGAGCTCTACCGCCCCGGCCTGCCCGGCAACCCCACCCGCGCGATGCTCGACTACATCCAGCGCGCCCACGCCCGCCTGCGCGCCCGCACCATGCAGTCCGGACCGCTGGACCTGGGCACCAGCCTGACCGTCGCCTGGGTGCTGGAGGGACGCGTGCACTGGGTGCAGGTCGGCGGCACCCGGCTGTACCTCTTCCGCAACGACAAGCTGGTGCGGCTGACCCCCATCCACACCCAGCACGAGTTCGAGATGCGCGACGGCATCACCAGCGTCGGGCCGGACACCGGGCTCGTGCAGGCCTTCATCTGGGGCAGCGAGGGCCTCGGCGACGACGCCGCCCTGCGGCTCGAGGAGGGGCTCGACGCGGGCACCGAGTACCTGGCGCCGGGAGACCGGCTGGTCCTGTGCACCGATGGCGTCACCGACGCGGTCGACGACGTGTCCATGTACGACGTACTCCGCAACGTGCCCGACCCGCAGCACGCAGCGGTGGGCCTCGGCGAGCGCGCCCGGGCGCGGGGCAGCCGGAGCCACGCGACCGCGATGGTCCTGCGCGTGAACCGGGTGCCCGCGCGGACGATCCCGGTCGAACGCGAAGGATCGGCGAAGACGTTCTACTGACCACCGCTCAGCGACTGAAGGACACCGTGATCCGCATGCTCACGTCGTCGGTGGACGTGCGGGCCAGGCGGGAGCGGCGCAGCTCGCGGATGACGCAGCGGCGGACGTCCTCGGGCAGCTCGGTCTGCACGTCGACCGAGCGCACCCGGCCCCGGTCGGAGATCCGCACGTCCGCGACCAGCGCGTCGCCGAGGTGGCAGGTCTTCTGGACTGCCGCCGCCTGCTGACCCAGGGCGTTGGCGAGGCGGTCGCGCTCGGCCTGCTCCTCGGGGTTGGCGGGCGTGGACAGATTGCGGACGGGGGGCAGCGCCTCCGGCACGCTCACGCTGATCGGCTCCTGCACCGTCGCGTCGGAGAGCCTGGGCGCGCTGCCGTACCACCCGGTCGCCCAGGCGGTGGCCAGCAGGACGATCGCGGCCAGGGGCAGGCCAACGAGCAGCGTCACGACCGGGGCCCCGACCCCAAGGAGCGTGCCCGTCCAGTCGCCCGAGCGGGCGGGCTCCTCGTCCTCCCCGGTGGGCGCGGGTCGGGTGCGGGGCACGGAAGTTCCTGCTTCATCCTCCATTCCCGGGACCCACACCGTGTTGGAGTCGTCGGGCGTGGCGGTCACATCCAGGGTCTGCAGCGTCTTGCGCGGCGTGCCCTCGACCAGGCCGTTCAGCGCGACCAGGGCCTGCTGTACGGTCCAGCGGCGATCGGGCAGCACCTGCATCATGCCGTCGAGCAGGCGCTGGAGCAGCTCGCGCTCGGCGTCGGTGCCCACGTGACCGGGGACGGTGGGCGGGACCGCGCGCTCGAGCTCGTCCCGGCACGCGACCGAGTCGAGGCGGTTGTCGAACGCGACCACGGCCTCGTCGGTGAGCAGGGCGTAGAGGAGGGCGCCGGCGGCGAACACATCGGTGGCCGGGGTGGGGGCCAGGCCGTCGAACTGCTCGGGGGCGGCGAACTCGGGGGTGCCGATGAAGGCGCCGGCGCGGGTGAGCTTGTCGCCGATGGCGGCGACCTTGGCGATCCCGAAGTCGGCGACGCGCACGTCGGGGATCTCGTCCTTGTGCACCCGAGCCCGGAGCAGCACGTTCTCGGGCTTGAGGTCGCGGTGCACGATCGCGCGCTGGTGGGCGGTGTCGAGGGCGAGCAGCACCTGGCGCAGGATGCCGGCGGACACCCGCGGCGAGAGCGGCCCGTGGGTCTCGAGGTGGGCGCCGAGGCTGCCGCCGTGCTCGAACAGGGTGACCAGGTAGGGGGCATGCCCGGTGCGGTGCACGAAGCCGCGGCACTCGACGATGTGGGAGTGGGCGAGCTCCTGGAGGATCTGGGCCTCGTTCGCCAGGCGCCGGAGGAAGTCGCCCTTGTCCCGCTGCTGATAGAGGACCTTGATCGCGAGCTTCGGGCCAGCCGGCTCCCCGGCGGGGCCGACCTCCCGCGCCAGGTAGGTGAGGCCCGCGCCGCCGACCGCCAGCGCGCGCTCGATGACGTAGTGCCGGTCGAGCACGTCGCCGGGGTGGAGCAGATCTCCCCAGCCGTCGGGCGGACGCGTGCGCCCACACGCCAGGTTGGTGCAGGCGTCCGGGTCACCGGTGAACGTGTTGAGGCAGCGTGGGCAGTAGTGCGTGGTGGCCATGCGCGGTCCGTTGGCGCATCGTAGGAGGTGCGGACGCTCGCGACCACGGAGGAGACGTGCGCCACCTCGCCCCAGCCCTCGTGCTCTGCGCCTGTGCCGGCGCCCCCGCGGTCGATCCCGTCGTGTGGCACGACTTCGCCGCGCCGGAGCTGACGGGCCTGCACACGACCTTTCGCCACCAGGCCGCCTTCGAGCCCACCGACGCCCAGCGCACCGACGTCGTGGCGCGGTGCCCGGTGGTCCGCCAGGCCAGCGCGGTGAAGGAGACCGGCAGCTTCTACCTGGTCACCCTGCGCGGCGACCGCCTCGACAGCGCGCGCGTGGGCGCGGTCCTGCCCGACGGCACCCTCGCCGACGCCGAGGTGCACGCGATCGAGGGCGGCATCCAGCTGCCGGTCCGCTGCGAGTCCTGCCGGCTGTTCCCGGCGGTGAAGCTGGAAGATGGCCGATCGGTGGGCTGTGTGGGGCCTGGCTACAGCGTGAGCCTGAACGACGGGGTGCCGAGCTCGCCGTAGGGCTACTTCGTCCCGACCTCCTCCACGTACCGGGTCAGGGGCACCACGCAGTAGCCGCGATCGTCGACGTCGTTGAGCTTGACGACGTAGCGGGTCGGGCCGGGCTCGCCGGTGCGCCGGTCCAGCGCGCGACCACAGCCGTCGGTCTGGCGGTCCGGCCCCAGCAGACGGGGCTTGCAGGCGGGGATGTCGGCGACCGGTACCCCCTCCTCGACCCCGTCGACCGGGCGGCAGAGCTGGTCGCGCTCGACCTCCAGGATCCGCACCTGGAAGCGCCGCTTCGGGTCGGTGTTGCGGCGGCGCAGGCCGAGCCACTGCAGGGTTCGACCGGTCCAACGCGGGTTCTGCTCGGCGAGCCAGCCGCGCAGCTCGGCGGTGGGCACGACGGTGAGCCGCCCGCTCGGGTGCCGCCGCCAGGGAGCGACCCAGGCCACGGCGAGCTTCTCGGGCGGTCGGGGCAGGGCCTCCAGGCTCGTGGTCGAGCAGACCGGCGGTTCGGGGGCCTCGACGTCCGGCTCCGCCGCCCATGCCAGCATCCCCGCGAGGAGGATCACGATCACGCGAGGGTCCGGCGCGCGGCGGCCTCGACCTCGTCGGCCAGCTCGAGGTGCTCGCTGCTGCCGACCACGTCCAGGCCGGGGGCCGGCAGGGCGCTCTCCAGGTAGATGCGGCGCGCCTCGCTCAGCCGCCCGTGGCTCTGCACCGCCAGGGCCTCGATCTCCCGGCTCTGCTCCTGCTGCTTGACCAGCTCGGCGAAGAAGTCGAGCTGTAGCGAGGGCGTGTGGCAGACGAGCATGAGGTCGACCGTGCCCAGGTAGGTGCGCCGCACCTGGTCTTGCAGGGCGTAGCGCTCGTGCACGGCCTTCATCTCGAGGTCATCGGTGAAGAGCAGGCGTTTGAAGCCGATCTGATCGCGGAGAATGCCCTTCTGGATCTCGGGGGTGAGCGTCGACGGCCAGCTCTTCTCGATCGCAGGAAAGACGACGTGCGCGGTCATGATCGAGGCGACGCCGGCCTGGACCGCGGCGCGGAAGGGGGGCAGCTCGGTCTGCTGGAGGGACTCGAGGCTGCGGTCGACCACGGGCAGGGCGAGGTGGGAGTCGACGTCGGTGTCGCCGTGGCCGGGGAAGTGCTTGGCACACGCCATCATGCCCGTGCCCTGCAGGCCCATGATGTAGGTGGAGACGTGCACGCCCACGTCCAGGGGCGAGGTGCCGAAGCTGCGGTCGCCGATGACCGGGTTGTCCGGGTTGCTGTCGACGTCGGCCACCGGGGCGAAGTTCAGGTTGAACCCCATGGCTCGGAGTTCCTTGCCCTGGGCCTCGGCCACCCGGTAGGTGAAGCTGCGGGCCCGGCCCACGGTGCGCATGCTCGGCCACACCGTCGCCGGCGCGCGGATCCGCTGGACCCGGCCCCCCTCCTGATCGACCGAGAGGATCGGCGGGCGGTCGCTGGGCAGCAGCTCGGCGAGGGCGCGGTTGAGGTCGCGGACCTGCACCGGGTCGCCCACGTTGCGGGAGAACAGGATGAAGCCGGCGGGCTGCAGCTCGCGCACCAGCTCGCGGACCTCGCTGGTGACGGTCTTGCCGGCGATGCCGATGACCAGGCGTTGGCCTGCTCGGCGCTTGCGCTCGGCCAGGCTGGTCGACTCCCCCACCGTCGGCATCAGTGCCCTCCCTGCGGATGCTCCGCCAGCTCGATCAGGACGCCGCCTGCCGACTTCGGGTGGATGAACGCCGTCTTCGTGCCGTGCGCCCCGGGCGTCGGGCCGTCGGTGAGGAAGCGGTAGCCCTTCGCGGTCAGCCGCTCCATGTCGCCCACGATGTCGTCAGTGCGGAAGCAGATGTGGTGCAGCCCGGGGCCCCGCTTCTCCAGGTACTTCTGGACCGGCCCCTGGCCGTCGATGGGGTGGATGAGCTCGATCCGGGTCTCGCCGACCGGGATGAACGCGGTCGTCGTCTGGGCGGGCACCACGTCCTCCGTGCCCTCGAGCGCCAGGCCCATGTCCTCGCAGAAGCGGCGGATCCCCTCGGGGAGGTCGTCCACGGCGATCGCGATGTGGTCCAGCTGCAGGATGGCCATGGTGCTCCCGGTCAGGTCTCGAGCAGGCTCGGGTAGGCCTCGGCCAGCCAGCGCCGGACGAGGAGGTGGAGGTGAGCCGACGGCGGCACGGGCTGGCTGTGGTCGTCGTGGTCGGACAGCTCCACGATGCAGCCCAGATCGGCGGACCAGCGGATGTCGCGCCCCGGTAGGAGTGCCGCCAGGATCGCCCACAATCGGCGCATGACCTCGTCGAGGATCCCGCGCTCGCTGGCGTGGGCCAGGGCGGCGGCGATGAACAGGCGGTCCTGCTCCTCGGCGAGGCGGAGCCACAGCTGGGCGCGGGTGAGGGTCTGGCCCTCGAGCACGACGTCGGTGCCGGCCACGACGGACAGGTCGAAGAGCAGGTCCACCACCCGCACGAGCGGGGTCTTGGCGGTGACGTCGAGCCGGGCGTGCAGCTCGCAGTCGGCGGAGGGGGACAGGCGCATCGGCAGGGCGCGCAGGGCCAGGCGGTCGTCCTCGCGCACGTAGGGCTCACCCTGCTCGGTCAGCCAGCGCTCGAGGGCGTCGACGGACGGCATGGGGCCGGCGGTGTGCAGGGTCGCGAGGAGGGACACGGGGGCTCCGGATGGGGGAGGGTAGCAGCGGCGCGGGGGTCTGCGGGCAGCCTGCGAAGGCCTACCAGCGAGCCTGGGGGCGCTGCCGCCAGTCCTTCCCGCCGAGGTAGCGGATCTCGCACATCTCGGCGAGGCGGGAGTGCACCCGCTCGCCGACCCGGTCGGACAAGCTGGGCTGCATCTCGGGTCGGTTGTCGGCCAGGTTGGGGCGGGCGACGCCGGTGGGCGGCCCGGGCTTGTAGTTGCTGGTGGCGAGCACGGTCCGCGCGGCGTTGTACCGGCGACTGACGAGCTCGTCGATGACGGACAGCTCCCACTCGGTCAGCATGCCCTTGCCCAGCTCGTCGATGGCCAGGACCTCCACCGCGACCAGCTCGTCCAGGATGGCTGCTGCGCCTTTTCCGGCGTCAAACCGCCCTTTCAGGGCCGAAAGCAGGTGGCTGAACTCGACGAAGCGCGCCTCGACCCCGTGCTCGAGGACCAGCACGCGCACGGTCGCGGCCAGCAGGTGGGTCTTTCCGCGGCCGACCGGACCCCACAGCACGAAGCCGCGGTTGATCCCGCCGGGCTTGAAGCCGTGGGCCAGGGCGCGGGCGATGCCGTAGGGCTCCGCCTGCTCGACCGGGTTGGTGATGCTGTAGTTGTCGAAGGTGCAGTGGGCGAGGCGGCCGGGCAGGTGGGCGCGGGAGAGCAGGGCGAGCCGCTGCTCGAAGCGGTGGCAGTCGCAGCGGGTCACCGGCGCCTTGCGGCCGTCGGGGGGCTTGTCACCGCGGACCCAGCGGGTGTCGTCGCACATGGGGCACGGCTTGCTGGACGCGCAGACGCAGACGTGGGCGACGGCGTGCTCGCCCTCGCGCTCGACGATGAGTCCGTCGCCGCCGCACCGGGGGCACGAGGGCTCGACGCCCGGATGGTGGAGTCGGCGGGGCCTGGTCATGGGCGGTGCGTAACCCCCGGGGGGCGAGGCTCCTACGCCGGGGCGGATCCCTTCGGCAAGAGCTGGCGGATCGTGGCGGCGGACAGGAGCGGGTAGGCCTGGCGGAGCTGGTCCCGGGCGACCTCCTCGGCGCTGGACTCGAAGGCGGCGGCGGAGAGCACCTCGCGCACGGCGTGCAGGCTCTGGCGGGCATCATCGAGGCGTTCCTCGCGCTCCCAGTCCTCCATCTCGGTCCAGGCGCGGAGCAGGAAGTCGCGACACAGGGTCTGGGCGCGCGCCTCCAGCAGCTGGGGATCGTCGACCGGCAGGGCGAGCAGGGCGTCGGCGAGGGCGTCGAGCTGGTCGTGGCGCGGATCGTCGGCGGGGCGCTCGCGGAGGGCGGCGGCGAGGGGGGCCAGGGGATGGGCCGCGGCCGCGGGCTCGGGCGGGCGGTCGGCGGCGGTGCGGAGGGCACCCCGGTGGGCCTTGCCGAGGTGGGGGCGCGCGCTGCGCAGGGTCAGGGGCAGGCGCTGGGGGCGCTTTCGGCGCGCATCGGCCGCCCGCTCCAGCGCGTGGATGATCTGCGGACCGCTCCAGCCGTCCCGGAGCCAGGTATCCAGGAGGGAGCTGTCATCCGGAGAGAGAAACGGCGCTCCGCCGCGCAGTGCGACCAGGTGCTTGCGGACTGCCTCGGCCGCGCGTTCGTCAAGGGTTTCCCACAACCCGGCACTCTCCTTGTCGACGTGTGGGCGCCGGTCTATCATCCGCCGGCTGCCTGATCGACGACCTGGAGCACCGGATGACCCGCTTGCTTTTGACCCTGTTCCTCACGGCCTCCGTGCCCGCCTTCGCGGCGCCCGAGGATGAGGACGACTCCGAGCTCGACCTCGACGAGGACGAGACGGAGGAGGAGAAGAAGGCCCGCGAGGCCCGCGAGAGCGAGCGCCTGGACGAGGGCGACGATCTCGACCTCCTGGACGACGAGGAAGCGCTCGACCAGATCGAGGGCAACGGCGAGAAGTCCGACGACGATCTGCTGGGCGACACGGTCAAGGAAGACCAGATCGACCAGGAGGGCCAGGACAACTCCAAGATCTACCGCGAGGCGGTGGAGGACTACGCCGAGCTCGCCGCGGACGAGGAGATGCTGGCCTGGGAGCGCTACATGGAGCGCTACCCGAACACCCTGTACAAGGACCGCATCGAGCGCCGCCTGGACGACCTCGAGGAGCAGCTGTACCGGGAGCGCAAGGCCATCAAGGAGGACGACCGCCTCGACGCCGACGAGCGTGAGGTGCCGATCTCCCAGGCGCTCCTGCTGCAGAACATCAACCCGCGCACCCGGGTGCAGGCGGGCTTCGAGTGGGGCCTGCCTGACTACGTCAACATGATGCTGGACTACGAGCACGGCATCAGCCGGGAGCTCTCGGTCCACGGCGGCCTGCGCAACCGCTTCCAGACCTGGAACTTCGAGTTCGGCGGCCGCTACGCCATCGTGAAGTCCTCCCGGACCCAGACCCTGTTCACCGGCATCATGGACTTCCGGATGGCGCTGTCGCCGGCGTACCTGGCGGTGCGTCCGCAGGTCGCCTTCGGCCAGCGCTTCGGTGAGCAGCTGGACGTGCAGGCCCAGGTCGGCATCGACTACGAGCTGCGCTCCGGCTCCCAGGTGCGGATCATCGGCGGCGTCAACGTCACCGGCCGCATCGACGAGCGCGTCGCCGTCTTCGTGGAGACCAACTACAACGCCAAGGGCTTCACGGACAAGGAGATCGACGGGCTGTTCACCTTCCCGGTCGGCTCCTTCGGCCTCAAGCTGTACCCGGCCATCCAGGGTCAGGACGACGGCTTCCTCGAGCTGAACATCGGCGCCAGCGTGCCCTACGCCACCCGGTACTATCGGTGGCACGAGGGCAGCATCATGGGCCAGGTGAACATCTACCTGTAGGCTTGGGAGGGAGTCCGTGCGCGGGGAGACACTCCGCAGGTTCATCCTCGCTTTCCTGCTGATCAGCGCCGCGCTGATCCTACCTGGGACCGCCCTGGCGCAGGAGGTCGCGCCGCCGTGGCCGCAGACGGTGCGGGACGCGGATCTGATCGTGAAGGCGAGGGTTGTCGAGGGGGGTCGCTTCGGGGCGCGGGTCGTCGCGGAGGAGACCTTCTTCGGGGACGCGCCCGAGGGTCCGTTCCTGGTGATCGGGTTCTCGGACGGGGCGTTCCCGCCACCGATCCTCGAGGAGGAGGCGCTTCGCAACGGCGAGCTCGTCTACCTGTTCCTCCGCCGCTGGCCGCGGGAAGACGGGGGGTTCGAGATCCCCCACTGGCTGGAGGAGGACTGGGCACCGACGAGGGAGCCCACCTGGACCACGGGCACGCCCGTCGCGGGCGACGTGCCGATCCGCGACGGGAAGGTCCGGGTACAGCTCGTCTTTGGTGGCTACCATCACCTCGGCGAGCCGATGGACATCGCGCGCTGGGAGTCCCTGGTCCGGGCGATGGTCGATCGGTTCAAGCACGACCGGATCGACGAGGAGGGGCTCGCTGCGGCGGCATCGTGCCTGGACGCGGGCGTGCAGTCGCGCCGGGAGATGCCCCAGGGCGAGACGGTCGAGGCCCAGTGCCTCGCCGAGCTGTGGCTGCGCGGAGAGCACCGCATGGACCCGCGGATGGAGGGGTACGTGCACGCTCCCCCGATGGCGCGCGGCGTGCTGGCTGGCCTCGCCGGACGCGCGGGGGCGAAGGGCTACGAAAAGCTGATCCGCGAGGTCACCCTGGCGCCGACGATCGACGCCCCCGCGGCGATGGTCGCGGTCGGCCGGGACGGTGGGGAAGACTACCTGGCCTCGGTCATCGCGCCGATGCTTCCCGCGGCGCGCGCCGCCGTCGCGCCGGAAGGAACCGATCTGCAGACCCTGCGCACCGAGGACTCCCGCTCGCGGATCCTGGCGGCGCTGGTCGACCTGCACAGCGAGGCCCAGCTGGACCTGCTCCGCGATGAGCTGCAGTACCTCAATCCCCGCGCGCTCTACGTCGCGATCGATGCGATGGACGCCGCGAAGTCCGCCAGCTGGGTGTCCGCGGTCGAGCCGATCCTGGCCGAGGGCGAGCGCAGGCGGACCACGGCGGTGCTGGAGGCGATCGAGGCTCACGGAACGGCCGAGGCGCGCGACGCCCTGCACCGCTTCATCGCCCGGACCGACATCGACCCCGGCCTGCGTCGCCTGGGCGTGCGGGTGCTGGGCGCGGTGGGCGACGACAGCTCGGCGGCGCTGCTACGGACCAGTCTGGAGGGGCGCCTGGCGTTCGAGGGTCGCTGGGACGATGACCGCGCGGACGAGGTGGGCGCGGAGCTGGAGGCTCTGGAGCACCTCACCGGCGCGGGTGCGGCCGATCTCGCCTGGGTCGTCGCGCGCCAGTACCTCGGCCTCCCAAAGTCCTATGTCAACCAGGATTTTCGCGACAAGTCCCTGGCCGAGCACGCCGCGCTGGAGAAGGCGGTGCTCAGGGTGCTGCCCAAGGACTCGTCCGCCAGCGTGCGCGTCGTGACCGAGCGGGAGGACGCCTTCGAGTCCCGGGGTCAGCGGGTGGTGCTGGTCGACGCCAAGGCCAGCGCCGGCGTCACCGAGCAGCAGCGTCAGGAGGTCGCCCGGGTCGCCGGGACGACGCCCGAGCGCGTGCGCCTGTGTGGACCGGACCCCCGCGGTCGGGTGCGCTGCCTGCGGAGTCGCGGCGACTTCTGGGAGCCCCACTCCCGCATGCTGACGCCCATGCTGCGGGCCATCGGTGCCAGCGCGGGTCTGGGCGAGCGGCCGGCAGAGCACCCCGAGCCCATCGCCGGGCGCTGGCTGGCCTGGACCTACGTGCTGGGCTGGGCCGAGCCCCTGGGTGTGGCCCACGTCATCCGCGAGCTGTGGGGTCCGGGCTACCTGGGCCCGGTCCACCCCGATCACCGTCCGCCGCTGGTTCCCCCCGGGCTCGAGCCCTTCGATGCGAGCGCGCCGCCCCGGTAGTCAGGTCACGTGGGCCAGCAGGTGGGCGAGCAGGGTCGAGACCTCGGGGGTGTCCTGCCCGGTGGCCATGTCGGCCAGCACGCCCTCGAGCTCCTCGGGGGCCATGTACCGCTCGGCGTAGTGGCGGGCGCGGTCCATGGTGGACTGCACGGTGAGCTCGGGATGGAACTGGGCGGCCCAGAAGGGTGCGCCCTCGACCTTGAGCGCCTGGTGCTCGACCCGGTCGCCGCGGGCGGTGTGGATGACCCCGGCCGGGAGGCGATCGACGCAGTCCTGGTGGCCCTGCTGCGCCCAGAAGCCCGCGGCGGGGAGGTGGCCGAAGATGGGGTCCTTCCGGCCTTCTGCGGTGGTTTGCATCCAGACGGCGCCCATCTCCTGGCGGGAGGGGTCGTGGCGGACCTCGCCGCCCAGCGCGAGCGCGAGCCCCTGGAAGCCGAAGCACGAGGCCCAGGCGGGGACCTTGCGGTCGACCACCTCGACCAGGAGATCGATGCCCTGCTTGATCCAGGGCACGTCGGGGTGGTCGAGCACCGAGTAGGCGCCGCTGCCCCCGAAGAGCACGAGATCGACGCCGTCGAGGTCGGGCCAGCCGGTGGGCATCGCGTGCACCTGCAGCGAGCCTCTGGCGATCTGCAGGTGCTCGGCGAAGCAGCGGGCCTCGTGCTCGGCCATGGAATCGGACGGGTCGCGCAGGCTGATCAGCAGGACCCGGGGGCTCTTGGCGTCGGACATGGGGCCTCTGGCGTCCACTTCGGCGTGGATCGCGGCCGGTCTAGTCCGGAAGGCGACCCGCGCCGAACACGACGCGACGGATGGGGTAGCGGTCGTTCAGCACGATGAGGCGCTTCAGCAGGTCCGGGATCGCGTCGAACGAGGCGCGACCGAGGTCGAAGGCGCCGGCGACCGCATGGTCCCCCACGCGCTCGAGGTCGGTCGCGTAGTGGAAGCGACCCTGTTCCGACGAGCCGAAGTCCCCGTTGTAACCGGACAAGTACCAGGATCCGATCACCTCGTCCAGGGCGGAGGCGCGGCCCTGACCGACCTCGTCCTTGAACTGCACGGTGAGCTGGAGCCAGTGCCAGGGCACGCGGGTGCAGACCCACACCTCGAAGGCCCAGCCGGACCAGGGCAGGGTGACCGGCACCTGGGCCAGGGGCTCGAGGCCGTTGACCGCGACGATCAGGGGGTCCTTCTCGTCGCCGACCTTGGCGACGCTGCCGTCGGCCGGGTTCACGAGGTCGACCCGCTCCAGCGCCCACGGACGCGCGCCCTCGGCCAGCATCGGCTTGGGCTCGCCGTCGGGACCGCGGACCATGCGCGCGGCCTCGGCGTACCAGCCCTCCTCGACCAGCTTGTTGGCGTGCTGGTTGAAGAAGCTGACGTAGGACTCGGCGTGGGCGCGCAGGAAGACCTCGGCCTCGAGGTCCTCGTCGTCCAGGAAGGCCTCGATGGCGCCGGCCAGCGCCTCGGCCGCCTCGCGGATCTCGTCCTCGACCGTCTCGTCGTTGGCGACCTCGAGGTAGACCTTCGCCCCCTCCGCGGGGCGCAGGCCATTCACCAGCATCGAGCCCTTCTGCATGCGCAGCTCGACGTCGTGGGGCCAGAAGGAGATGGACTCCTCGAGCACCGCCAGCGCCTCGCCGTGCTGGTCGTTCATGGTGTACGCCGACGCCAGCGAGGTCGCGAAGTGCTTGCGCATCTCGTCGTGCTGGGGGTCGGTGAAGCGCTTGGCCAGGTCGTTGGCTTTGTGCAGGTGCGGGATGGCCGCAACGACCGCGCCCTGGTGCATGTAGGACATGCCCAGGGCGCTGTTCAGATCGGGTCGCTCCGAGTCGATGGCGAGCGCGGCGGTGAAAGCCTTGACCGCGTCGTCGAAGCGCTGTTCATTGATGGCGGCCATGCCGGCCTGCGCGTGCTCTTCGAGCGTCGTCACTCGTCCTCCGAGGGCAGGGCGGCAAGCCTACTGCATCCTCGCGGAGCGTGCTGCCTAGTTGGCCTGGCGCTTCTCCTTGAGGTCGTCCGTCACCAGATCCAGGAGGACGGCGGACAGCTCGATGATCTGCTCGTGCGTGAGGCCCTCGGACTTGAGCTGGCGGTAGAAGCTCTTGGCCAGGGTCCGGTTGCGGTGGCGGAGCAGCTCCTGCGTGTGGGTCGCGAGCATCGAATTCACCCCTCAAGGTCGGTTGCGGGTGTACGAAGATGCAACGGTCATGCCAATGCAAGGTGGCCTGAAAATCGAGGTTTGTCCGTGTCTGGGGTGCGAACTGCGTAGCGCATGACCGCGCTAGGGACTTCTCGGTGCGTATTCGGGTTCGCACTGAGCAGTCAGGTTCGAGGGGGATCGGCGGGGCGCGGGTGCCGTGGATCCGCCGGCGGACGGCGGTGGTGAGAGTGGCGCAGCGGACCGTGGCGGGGCGGTCTCCAGTCTCCAGTCTCCAGCTTCGGCCGGCTGGGGAGTGGAGGGCCCCACAGCCGAGGTTGCGCTTCGGGACACCGCTGCCCCGGCGCCACTCGCGTCCTGGTCGGTTTTACCGCTTGAAGCTGCAGCACCGTCGGGCTGCACCACCGGTGCCTCGACCTGCGGTGCTGCCGGAGGACTGGAGACTGGCGACTGGAGACTGGAGACCGGGCCGCCACTCTCGCCATCCTGCCCGCAGCACCAC
>CALATR010000074.1 GCA_937891875.1 uncultured Pseudomonadota bacterium
CGGCGGCGATGAAGGGTGACAAGGTCAGTGACCGACAGGCCAAGACGGCCCTCGGTCAGGCCGTCACCCGCATCGCCAATCTGACCAGGCGCGCGAATGCCTCGAAGGAGTCGATGGCCCACACGGGCTCGATGGTCGTGCATACAGCCGAGACGCAGGGCTCGCTGTTCCTCGCGTCCATGGCCGAGGGCTACTTCGGCGAGGAGAAGCTCAAGGTCGGCTCGGTCGATGTGCGGGCCCCGCTCGCGCTCGCGGCCCAGGGCTACGGCCTGTACGACACGATGAAGGGCGGCAAGAACGGCGGCGCGCACCTGCTCGCGCTCGGCAATGGCCTGATGGGCTCGTGGCTGGCGACGGTCGCACGCAAGGCCGGGCAGACGCTCGCGACCAAGCGCGCAGCGCCTCCGACCACGGTCCAGCAGCTGCTCCCGCAGGTGCAGGGTCAGATCCCGTTCCAGACGCTGCTCACGGAGCCGGCGCTGGCCGGACCGCCCCGCGAGGTCGTGCTGACGCCGCGCGCCGAGCGGGTGCGTCGCCGGAGCCGCGAGGAGGACGACGACCTCGGCTGAGGTCGCATCCGCATCTCCAACAACCCCGTCGGCCACTGGGTCGACACCCCATGACCCCAACCAAGGAGGGCACGCCATGCGTCGCCTGAACAAGCTGGGCTTTGGCCTGGTCTACCGCGATCCCCACACCGGCGAGCTCATCGTCGACACCGATCACATCCGCCCGGCGGCTGCCGGCACGGCGGGCACAGGCTTCTTCGGAGGCCTTGACCCCGAGGACGAGGACTTCGCCGACTTCGGCGAGGACGAGTACGAAGACGACTACGCCTTTGGCGAGGACGAGTACGATCCCGAGTTCGAAGGCGACGAGGAGGATGACCTCGAGTTCGGTCGTCGCCGCCGTCGCCGTCGCCGCGGTGGTCGTCGTCGTCCCCGTGCGGAGCGTCCGCGTCGTCGGCGTCGTCGTCCCCGTCGTCGCGAGCCGGTGCCCATCCCGCAGCCGCGTCCCCAGGCCAATACCTGGGGCCACACGGCCGTGAGCGGCACTGACCGCAACGAGGGCGGCGGAAGCGTCAGTGTGAAGATCCGTCTGCAGCACGACTTCCGTGCGCGGGACCTCACCTTCACCGGCTCGACCGACAACGCCAAGGTCACCTCGATCTTCTTCGGCGACCGGGTGGTCTGGTCCAGCAGCGACGGCATCGCCGTCGGGGTGTTCTCGTCGGACAGCTTCCTGCGCGGCTTCCTGAAGGGCCAGTCGCTGCGGGCCGGACTCGACATCACCGTCAACGGTGAGGTCGGCGAGCAGGGCGTCTTCTCCGCCACGCTGATCGGCGAGAAGCCGGTCCAGCCGTCCTGCTGAGGTGACGTGTGCACCGCGACACCCGGCTGTCCGTTCGTGCGGAGGCGGTCCGGCTCCAGCCGGCGCCTCCCGGCCAGGATGCGTCTTGGACCTCGCTGCTCGCGGCAGAGGCCCATGGGGCCGCCTGGCGCCTCGTCGAGGCCAGCTCCCGCGATGCCCAGCCCTTCGACCTCGATCTCGCCTGGTCGGCGGGCGACGGGTCGGGCTCGGCGGCGCGGATCAGCGTGGCCACGGCCAGCCGGGTGTGCCTGTTCGCCAGGCATCTGCAGATCCGCGTGCGGGCTGGTGGTCCGTCCGAAACGCGGGTCGCGGTGCACGTCGCCGATGGCTTCGCTCCCTCTGCGAACGTCTGGTCCGTCGTCGTCCCGGCGGGGGAGGTCACGACCGTGCCTCCCTTTGCCCGGACGGTGTGGGCCGACGTCGCGGAGGGGGCGCTCGCCGATGACGCCTTTCTCGTCCTGGACGGGCCCGTGAGGACCCTCGCCGAGGTGCGCCTCGACCGGCAGCCGTCGGCTGGGGTGCCCCTCGCAGGCGTGACCGGGGTGTCCGTCCGCACCGCGCGGCCGGCCGTCACCCGGCTGTGCTTCCACCTCCACCTCTGACCCTGGAGCGCCCGTGAAGATCACGGTCAAGCTCGCCTTCCACGAGCGTGCCGCCCTGCGGCTCCTCAACTGGCTCGCCCGGGAGAACGCGCGGCTGCTCCGCGGGGATCCCGATCTTCCCAACCTCTACGAGTCGGGCGTCGTCTACCGCCGGGAGGACGACGAGACCTGGTGCGACGTCCTCCACCTGCTCGCGCAGGGGCACGAGGACTGCGACGGCCTCGCCGCTGCGCGGGCCGGGGAGCTCCTCGCCCGAGGACACCGCGCGCTCGGACCGGGAGACGGAGGCTTCGCCCTCGCCCGTGAGCGCCGCCCGGCCTCAATCCCGGCCGAAGTCATGCTCACCACCCGGAGCCCCCAGGGGGAGCCGGGCCTCTACCACTGCGTCGTCCGCTACGTGATCGACGGCACCGAGTTCCGCGACGACCCGTCCGCGCGCCTCGGCATGCACGGCGGACGCATCGACCCCGAGGTGCGCCGACGGGTCGCCTCCCGCACCGGCAACCGAACCTGGAGGACTGCCTGATGGCCTTCCGACAAGCACGCTCCCTGGCTGACTTCGGTCGGCGCAGGGCAAGGACGAACCCTGCCTCGGATCCCACGCCGGAGCGGATGTGGACCCCCGACCCCGGACCGGTGTGGGGACCGGTCGCCCAGCTCTCACCGCGGATCCGCATGCAGGCGGCCAACGGCTTCCGCGCGGCCGCCACCCAGATCGGGCCCGGGCTGTACCTGGTCGCCGAGGTGCCCGAGGAGACCGCCCGTGCCGAGTTCGGTCTTGCGCCGATGCTGGGGCCGCTGATGATCCTGGCCGCCCAGCGCGCCCTGAGCGCGAGTGCAGGCCCTCGACCGCCAACGGGCCCGATGCCATGGGGACCGAGTCAGCCGCAGATGCCCGTGCCCGCCGCGCACGCGCAGCATCCCGGCCTGGTGCCGTGGCTGCAGTCGATGGCGCATTCCTTCCAGCCCCAGCCCTCCCCCGCAGCCCAGCTCGGCTGGGCGCACCCGACCGACCTGGCGCAGCTCGGCTGCGGCACGACGTCGTGCTGGAGGCGCTCATGAGCAGCTGGACCGACCTGACGCGCGAGCCGATGATCGCGTGGAATACGATCAAGGCGAGCTGGTCCGCCGGCTGGAAAGCCCTCGAGGCGAACGCCCTCGCGTCCTATGAGGCGATGATCGTCCGCGATCCCGAGGCCTTCCGCCCCTCCGTCGAGGCCTTCCTGACCGAGATGCAGGCGGCGCGGGAGAACCTCACCCGGATCGCCGCCAAGCTGGGCCAGCTCCCGGACGACGAGCGGCGTCCGTTCGAGAAGCAGCTGGCCTACCTGCTCGACCGCTGGCGCACGCTGGCCGCCGGGGTCCTCGCTGACGCCAAGCCGTCCGTTCAGGGACCGCCAGTGGTGCTCATTGTGGTTGGCGTCATCGTCGGGGTGGCGGCCATCGCCTGGGCCGTCGCCGCCTACCAGTACGCAGTGAACCTGCGGGAGCAGACCGCGCTCACCGAGAAGGAGCTGGACGCGCGGATCCTCGCCAGTCGCGAGGGTCGGCAGCTGCCCGCCACCACGCTGCCCCCGCAGTCCTCCGGCATGGGCATGACGGGGTGGCTGATGCTGGCCGGCGTCGTCGCCGCCGGGGTCTTCCTCGGCCCCAAGCTGCTCGAGCAGGTGGGGGTGAAGGCATGACCAAGCGATTCCGCCTGTCCTTCGTGAACGCCGCGGAGGACGTTCCGCGGCTGATCCGCGCCTACGGTCGCGCCTGCGGCGGCGAGTTCGCCTTGGTGCTTCGACCGACGGAGTCTGCCGGGATCCTCGTCCACCTCTCCAAGGATGCCGCCGCGGAGTGGCGCGGAGGCGAGGGGCAGGACGCTCCGGCCTTCCCCACAGGCGAGACCACGTCCGCGGATGCCGTCGCCGCGGTGAAGGAGGCTCAGAAGCGGACCGGCCGACAGGGGCCGATCACGCTGCGCGGTCAGTGGTCCGGGTACCTGCACTACAACAACAACGTCCCGGTGGTCGAGCTGCGGCGCAAGCTCGCGAGCTACGGTGTGCTCACCATCGCGTCCCGACCCGAGGACGGCGTCTGGGCGTGGAAGGTCGACCGCCTGGAGCGCTGGTTCGGCGGACCCGGTAAGGACACCGGCGAGGCCCACAGTCTGCTCGCCGCCATCGAGGCCGGACTGGGCAGCGCGATGGGGCTGCTCGGCCAGGTGTGCGGGCACAAGGACAGCCGACGACGCGGCGCCTACGACGCGCAGTGGGCCGAGCGGCACCCGGTGAAGCCGGCGAAAGAGGGACGGGATCCGACGCAGCGGCTGATGCCGAGGAAGCGGCAGGCACGCAAGTCGGCGACGTCGAAGGCGAGGAAGTCTCCGGAGGGGGCGACTGTGAAGGACGGGAACGCCTCCGCGATGACGGACACGGCAGCCAAGCGGGCGCGGACCCGGGCCAAGCGTGTGACCGCCGGAAGGCCGTCGACGCCGTCGAGCACGAAGCGGACGTCCCGGACGAGCCGCAAGGGACGGGCGAGGCCCTCCACCAAGGCCGCATCGACCACCAAGCCGACGACGCACAGGACGTCCGCGAAGCTCGACTCCGACAATGATGGCTTGGACGACTGCACCGAGTGGGACCTCCAGCTCAATCCGAACATCGCGGACTCCGACGGCGACGGGTTCAACGACGGTGACGAGATCGACTGCACGTCCAACCCTGCCGATCCCGACGAGGTCTGCTACAGCTGCGGCTGGGAACACAATGACCCGGGCACCTTGGAGCACACCGGGAACGGCGAGGGTGACACCATCTTCAACATCCAGATGGCCGATGCGTGTGGCGAGACCGTGGATCTGTGGGACTTCGCGGGCAGCTACCACATCCTGTTCCTCACCGCGGAGTGGTGTGGTGCGTGCAAGGCCGAGGTGAACGGCCACGATGACATGTTGGCTGATTTCAGGGCCCGGTCGGACGTAGAGGCCGACTACATGGTCCTGCTGTTCCAGAATAACCAAGCGCGCCCGCCAACCTGGGAGAGCGCCGAAGCCTACGCGAACGGCGTTCGTACCACCGGCCCCATCTTCGCGGACCCCGGGCAGCAGAGCCTCCTATACACCGCCTACGCAGGCGACCGCCTCCCGGGCAAGTGCGTCGTTTCCCCAGAGATGGAGATGCTGCGTTGCTGGTCCGGCAAGGACGGCGACCCGGAGGCGTTCGACCTCATCGAAGCGCACGCCGCGGGACGCTAGGCCGTACCCGTCTCCCCACCGAGCTTTTCGAGCCTCCGGTACAGGGTCGCAAGGTGAATGCCGAGGCGCCTGGCGGCCATTGGCTTGTCGCCACCACACGCGGCCAGGACCGCGTCGATGTGCCTCCGTTCGCAGTCCTCGAGCACCGTCTTGAGATCGTCTGTCTCCGGCCCTGGCGAACCTCGAAGCACGAGGTCCTCGACGCCAACGCTCTCCGGGTCACCCAGCAGGACGGCCCGCTCGATGGCGTTGGACAGCTCACGAACATTGCCGGGCCAATCATAGGATTGGAGACGCCGCATGGCCGCACTCGAGACCTGCGGAGGCCGCCTGCCCAACGCCTGGGAGTGCCTGTCGACGAAGCGACGCACGAGGGGCGGGATGTCCCGCCGGCGTTCCCGGAGGGGCGGCAGGCGGATCCGTACGACGTCGATCCGATACAGCAGGTCCTCACGAAACCGACCGGCTTCGACCTCGGCTTCGAGCGGCCGATTGGTGGCGCAAACCAACCTGAAGTCCACGGGAACGGCACGATCGGCGCCAAGAGGGAGCACCTCTCGGTTCTCCAACAACCGGAGCAGCTTGACCTGGACTCCGGCAGGGAGCTCCGCCAGCTCGTCCAGGAAGACGGTCCCTCCACGAACCGCTCGGAACACCCCCTCTCGACGCCCGGACGCCCCCGTGAAAGCACCTCGCTCATGACCGAACAACGTGCCATCCACGAGGTCGCGCGGCTGGGCTGCCAGGTTTACGGCAATGAAGGGCTTGGCCGACCACGGAGCATGCTCGTGTAGTGCGCGCGCGACCAGTTCTTTGCCGGTGCCGCTCTCTCCTTCGACGAGCACGGAGCTCCGACTGGCTGCGGCACGCCCGATCAGGTCGAGGACCCCACGCATGGCGGGATCCTCAGCCACCATCCCTTCGACGTCGAAGCCGGCTTGAAGCTCGCGTCTCAGGCGCTGATTCTCGCGGACGAGCTCCCGGGTGCGGAGCAGCCGATGGACTTTCTGCCCCACCTCCTGCAACGACAGCGGCTTGAGAAGGTAGTCCTGAGCGCCCAGACGCAGCGCACCCACGGCGGACTCGACCGACGCGTGCGCCGTCATGACCATGATCTGTACGTCCGGACGTTCTTCGCGAAGCCGCTGGAGGAGAGCCTGACCTCCCATCCCCGGCATCTTCAGGTCGGTCAGAACGACCGCATAGTCGCCATCATCGAACAACCGGAGCGCTTCTTCTGCGCTGGCCGCGCTGTCCACGGACAGGCTGCGGCGTGTGAGGAAGCGAACGAGGTTGCCGCGAAGCACCTCCTCGTCGTCAACGACCAGCACCCGCTCACTCATCCGACGCCTCCGTGGATCCAGCAGGAAGGACGACCGAGAAGCGTGCACCACCCATCGAACCTGTGCTCCACTCGATCTCGCCTCCGAGCTCCCGCACCAGTCGTTCGCTCACGAACAGCCCGAGCCCCGTGCCCTTCCCGGTGTCCTTCGTCGTGAAGAACGGATCGAACACGCGAGAGGCCATCTCTGCAGGCACGCCGGTGCCGTCGTCCTCCACCTCCAACTGGACATGCCCGTCCGGCGCGAGCGTGCCGCGAAGGAGGACCCTCCCGGGGTTCGCAGCGGCGTCCAGAGCGTTCAAACCAAGATTCACCAGGATCTGCATGACCTGGTCCCTTCCGCTGGCGGCAACGATCGTGGACGGGCATTCCACGGAGATGTGGACGTCCCGACTTCGTGGATCGTGTTGGAGCAGTCGGGCCACTTCCTGAAGGGCGGGGGCAATCTCGAAAGGACCGCTGATGTCCGAGGCGGGGCGGCCGAAGTCGACCAGGCGGTGTAGCAGCCTGGACATGCGAGAGACCTGCTCTCGCAGCACGGGAATCGCAGACCGTGCGTCCTCGGCGTCCCAGTCGATGTCCAGCATCTCCAGCTCGGACGACATGCTCGCAAGCGGGTTGCCGATCTCGTGGGCCAGGCCGGCCGCGAGGGTGCCCACCGCAGCCATCTTCTCCTGGTGCACCAGTCGTGCCCTCGCACGAGAGAGCTCCTCCGTCCTGGCTTGCACGCGGGCCTCCAGGTCCTCCTGGGCACGAGCTACGGTGGCACTCATCGCGTTGAACCGCTGGGCCAGTCTCCGGACCTCTGAAGGGCCAGAGGCCGGCACAGCCACCGCACGCTCGCCATCCGCGACCCGCTCCGCCGCAGAAGAGAGGCTGCGGATGGGCGCTGCGAGTCTCCTGGCCCACCAAACCGCGACGCCCGCTGCGAGCAGGGCCACCAACGCAGCCAACACCAGACCCTGCACCAGCCCGGTGGTGAACGGCGCCATCGCGTGGCTCCGGGGGGCTTCGACCCACACCCCCCACGGGAGCTCGCTCGCCGTGGCGAACGCCGCAAACGCACGGTCCCCCCCCTCCCCAACATGACCCGACCAGGGCCTCCCCTGCCCCGCCACGCGCCCAACCTCTGGCGAAAGCACGGTTCCACGAGCAACATGAGGTTGTGCATCGTCGAAGGCGTGACAGACCACGACACCCTGCTGATCGACGATGTAGGCACTCCCTCCGAGCGCGCTGTCTGCCTGCCCGGTCATCATCTCTTGATGGACGGTGAAGTCGACCTGCGCGCAGACGACTTCCGCCCCTTGCTCCACCACAATCACGACCTCGTGCGCGTGCCCTTCACCGGCGTGGGTCACGAAGTCCTGTCTGCCGCTCCGCATGGCGTCGCACGCCTCGCGCGCCCAGGGCGCGGGTGTCTGCTCACTGCTGACGGTGCGATCCGGCGACCACAACGCCACGAGCCCGCGGTCGGCACGCACCCGTGCGGTCATCCGGGCGGCGTCCAGGCTCCCAAGGTCCACATCCTTGAGTCTTCCGCGGTGCCGCTCCAGGAAGAGATCGAGCCCGCCAGCGTAGGCGTTTGCGGTCTGCTGGACGTGTTCGGACACGAAGGTGTCGGCGATCTCCGCCGAGCGCCACGTGAGGAGTCCGGCCACGCCACCCGCGGGAACAAGGGCCACCACGAGGAACGCGAGCACAAGCTGGACGTCGACACGCTGGAACCAGGAGGATGCAGAATGGGAGTGCATGGCAGGCCTTGCTGCAAGATTCGGGCCGGGGCCAAGAAGTCGCTTGCACCGGAGCGGCCATAGGAGGCGATTCGCATACTTGCGAATTCCCTTCGCAGCCTCGTAGCCGATCCGGGCCCCCAGATCCGCTGGTGGCGCGAGACCACGGCCAACCACGGGCGGCACAGAGTTTGCTTCGCCGTCCTGGCATGACGCCGATACGCCTCTCCATCCTCCTCCTGCTCCTGGCCGCCGCGTCGAATCCGTCGATGGCAGACGAGGGCGCTCAGTCAGGTCCTCCGGCGACACCGGACGACTACGTCAACCTCGCGCTCAGCCTGTCACCGCGAAACGGAGCAGCCCGCGCCCACGCCGAGGCGGCGCAGGACGCGACCGCCAGGGCTGGACGTCTGCCCGAGCCCGTGGCGTCCGCGTCGGTCTTCGTCCGTTCCGTGGAGACGCGCACCGGTCCTCAGCAAGCACGCGTCGGGATCTTCCAGCCGTTGCCATGGCCAGCGCGGCTTCGGGCCCAGTCCTCGAGCGCGCAGGCGGAGGCGGATGGCGCCGAGGCACAAGTAGGCGCCGTCGCGATCCAGGTGGAGCACGTCGTGCGTTCTCGATTCTGGTCGCTCTGGGAGCTCCGGCAGGTCCAGCGCGCGCGGCTGGAACACCTGGAGCTGCTGTCGCGGCTGGCGGAGACGACCCAGGCGCGCGTGGAGACGGGCTCGGCAAGCCTCGCGGATCTCCAACAGGTGAACCTGGCCCACGCTCGGCTGGCCGACGAGCTGAGAACACTGGCAGCACGGGAGCGGTCGATGGAGGCGGCCCTTCGCGCAGCAGTCGGACTGGACGGTACCCTGATCTCCCTCCGGTCGCAGGCTACGCGTCCCGAACCGGAACTCCCAACGGCAGATGCCTCGGCGACGCTCTCCAGTCTGGCGATGGCTCACCCGGCCGTGGACCGCGCTAGAGCGCGCGAGCTGGCGGCAGCCCACGCCGTGACGACTGCACGATCGAGCCGGGCACCCGATCTCCGCGTGGGCGTGGACTGGATCGTCACTGGCCCAGCTCTGGATCCCTCCATCGCGGACAGCGGCAAGGACGCGTGGGTTGTCGGCGCAGGGCTCGAGCTGCCTCTGTGGCAGCGGAGCTATGGCAAAGACGTGGCGTCGGCGCAGGCCGCCCAGCGGGCCAGGGGCGAAGAGCTGCGTCAGGAGGAGCAAGACCGACAGGCCGGGTTGACCTCCGCACTCGCAACTGTCCATGACACTGCCCGGCAGCATCTCGTCGTTCGAGACACGCTGCTCCCCCAGGCGGAGGCAGCGTACACAAGCGTGCTCGGAGACTTCACCGTCGGAAAAGCCGACGTCGCGCCAGTGCTGCTCGCCCAGCGCGACCTTCTCGAGCTCCGCGTGGCGCTCGACACCACGGCCGCCGACCATGCTCGCGCATGGGCGGCGCTCGAAGCCGTCTGCGGCAGCGCCATCGAGCGCCGGCCAGCGACTGGAGAGAACGATGACGTTGAATAGGACCACCCGTCTGGCGTTGGTCGCCAGCGTGGTCAGCCTCTCCCTGTTGGCCGCGTTCCTCCTTGGCCTTTGGCTGTCGCCGACCGGCGACGTATCGCACGCAGGTCACGCCCATGCAGCGGCTGAGGCAGAGACGGTCTGGACCTGCTCCATGCACCCCCAGATCCGCCAGGGCGAGCCTGGACAGTGTCCGATCTGTGGCATGGACCTGATCCCGGCTGGCCGTTCGGAGCGCGGTGGCAACGGCGACGGGGTCGTCCTCTCCGACCGGGCACGAGCCCTCATCGGACTACGGACCGCCGAGGTGCGCCGACAACCCGATGCCGAGTCAGCGGTGGAGCTCCTCGGCCGAGTTGAGGCTGCGGAGTCCAAGCGGCGTGACGTCACCTCTTGGATTGGCGGGAGGGTGGATCGCCTCCATGTCGCCACCACCGGAGAGCGGATCCGCAGTGGTCAGGTGGTGGCGACGCTCTACAGTCCGGAGGTCTACGCGGCGCACCAGGACCTCCTGGTCGCACGACGGCAGGTCGAGTCTCTCGCCGAAGGCTCCGCGGCGTCCAGACAGGCCGCCCAGGCCGCCCTCCGCGCCGCGGAGCAGCGCCTGCGGCTCCTGGGCGTACCCGAACCGGAGCTCGCCGACCTCGCCGAGGCGGATGCCCCAACCCGCTCGGTCCAGATTCGGAGCCCATTCTCCGGCACCGTGCTGGAGCGGTCGGTCACCGAGGGCGTGTACGTGAAGACCGGCCAGCCGCTGTATCGAACGGCTGACCTCGGGACCGTGTGGGTTCAGCTCGACGCCTATGAGCGCGACCTGCAGCGCCTCGAGGTGGGCCAAGCGGTGACGCTGGAGTCCGAGGCGCTCCCGGGCGCTCGCTTCGAGGGCTCGATCACCTTCATGGACCCGACGCTGGATCCCGTTCGGCGGACGAGCCGGATCCGGGTGGAGGTGGACAATCCCACGGGCCAGCTCCGCCCGGGTCTGTTCATGACCGCCACCGTCGCCGCATCCACGCCGGGGATGGCGACCCCTCTGGTCATCCCTGACACCGCTCCTCTGTTCACGGGCCGCCGATCCGTGGTCTACGTGGAGCACAACCGAGACGGCGTCCGCTCCTACGAGCCTCGGACGGTTCGCCTCGGCCCGCGCGTGGGCAGCAGCTACCCCGTGGTGTCCGGGCTCTCCGCCGGAGAGCGCGTCGTGTCCCGCGGCGCCTTCGCCATCGACGCGGATCTGCAGATTCGAGGCGGTGCATCCATGATGATGCGACCGGATGACGGAACCGCCTCCACGGTGGAGCCCGTGTTGCTCGATCCCGAAGAGCGAGCGCCGCTGCGCCTCGTTGTCGCGGAGTACCTCGCTGTCCAGCGTGCCCTCGCCGAAGATGACCTGCCGACGGCACGTGCGGCAGCTGCCGCCCTGATCCCGACACTGGACGCGGATCTCCCCCAGCGGGCCGAGTCCGCCTGGGACGCCACGCGGGAGCGCCTTCGGGGGCATGCAGCGCATGTCGCGAACAGCGAGGAGATCGAGGCCGCGCGCGGGGCCTTCGAGGCGCTCTCGGCAGGGATGGAGGCGCTCCTCGCGACATTCGGCAATCCGCTCGATGAGCCCGTTCACGTCGCCTTCTGCCCGATGGCGATGAACTCCGAGGGCGCGCGATGGGTGCAGCAGGGTGACACCGTCGACAACGCCTACTTCGGGGACGCGATGCGCCGGTGCGGGGAGATCCTCGAAGAGGTGCCGGCAGGCGCCTTTCTCTCGCCGCCAGAGCCGAAGGTGGTCACCGGCTCCAACCCGCACGCAGGACACAACCATTGAGCCCGGAGACCGACCCATCCGCCGTGAGCCCTGCCTGGCGAGCCGTCGTGGGGTGGTTTCTCGACAACCGTCTGATCGTCGGGCTGCTCATCCTCCTGCTGGTGGCCACCGGAGTCTACGTCGCCCCGTTCGACTGGGACCTGGACCCGCTCCCGCGGGACCCCGTTCCGGTAGATGCCATCCCCGATATCGGCGAGAACCAGCAGATCGTCTTCACCGAGTGGGCCGGACGCTCGCCCCGTGACGTCGAAGACCAGATCACATACCCGCTCACGACCGCCTTGCTGGGCATCCCTGGCGTCCGCACCGTCCGCAGCTCGTCCGCCCTAGGGTTCTCGACGATCTATGTGATCTTCGAAGACGACGTCGAGTTCTACTGGTCCCGTTCGCGCGTCCTCGAGAAGCTGGCCTCCCTGCCGTCCGGAACCGTGCCCGACGGGGTGAACCCGACCCTCGGGCCCGATGCCACAGCCCTCGGCCAGGTGTTCTGGTACACGCTGGAGGGACACGATCCCGACGGCCAGGTCGTCGGCGGGTGGGATCCGGACGAGCTGCGGTCGATCCAGGACTGGACCGTCCGGTATGCGCTGCAGTCCGCACCAGGCGTGAGCGAGGTCGCCTCCATCGGGGGCTTCGTCAGGGAGTACCAGGTCGATGTCGATCCCGACGCTATGCGGGCGCACGGGGTGAGCCTGGGACAGGTCGCCGACGCTGTCCGTCGGTCGAACCTGGACGTGGGTGCCCGAACGATGGAGGTCAACGGCGTCGAGTACCTCGTCCGGGGCTTGGGCTTCGTGGAGGAGCTGGAGGATCTGGAGCAGGCGGTGGTGGTCGCACGAGAGCACACGCCGATCCGTGTGCGCGACGTGGCGCGGGTCAGCCTCGGACCCGCGCTCCGACGGGGCGCATTGGACGACGAGGGCGCGCCCGCCGTAGGCGGCGTCGTGACCGCTCGCTACATGGAGAATCCGCTCGCGGTCATCGAGGGAGTGAAGGCGCGGATCGACGAGATCCAGGCCGGACTGCCTCGTCGGACGCTGGAGGACGGCACCGTCAGCCAGGTCACGATCGTGCCGTTCTACGACCGCTCGACCCTCATCGGAGAGACGCTCGGCACCCTCTCCACCGCCCTGTACCAGCAGATCCTCGTCACGATCATCGTCGTGCTGGTGATGTTGAGGAACCTCAGGACCTCGGTCCTCATCTCATCGATCCTCCCGCTGGGCGTCCTCGGCACGTTCGTCGTGATGAAGGTCACGGGTGTGGACGCCAACATCATGGCGCTGGGCGGCATCGCGATCGCGATCGGGACGATGGTGGACATCGGCATTGTCTTTGTCGAGAACATCGACCAGCACTTGGAGCGCGCCGGCCCGGGAACAGACCGGCTC